>JBAVMZ010000112.1:0-1500 GCA_049690595.1 Occallatibacter sp.
CAGGAGACCCACGCTACAGCCGGCCGGGAGGCCGGCGCTACAATCGATCGCCGTTCGCGGGTACAAACGCAGCGAGAGATGCAGACTAACGCGAAGCGCCGGCGTTTGTGCGCTGCAGGGCGAGGCGCGAAACCTGCTCGCTCTGCTTGACCATCTCGGTGACGCCGTGGCCTTTCTCCGCGAGCGCTCCGGTGGGGCAGGCTTGCACGCACTTGCCGCAGCCGGTACAGTTGGCCGCCTTGCCCCAGGTGTCCTGGAGGTCGCTGACGATGCGGGAGTGGATGCCGCGCATGGCCACCTCCCAGACATGCGCGCCTTCCACTTCCGCGCACACCCGCACGCAGCGCGTGCAGAGGATGCAGCGGTTCTGGTCGAGGACGAAGCGCGGATGGGTCATGTCCACGGACAGGCGCGGATTGTTGTAGCTGTAGCGGACGTGGGTGATGCCCAGCGATTGCGCCATCGACTGGAGCTCGCAGTGTCCGTTCGAGACGCAACTGGAGCAGATGTGGTTGCGCTCGACCAGCAGCAGCTCGATCGCCATTTTGCGATAGAGCGTGAGCTTGGCCGAAGTGGTCTGGATGGACATGCCCTCCTGAATGGGCGTGGTACAGGCAGGAAGCAACCGGTCAGTGCCGGCCAGTTCCACGACACACACGCGGCAGGCTCCCACCGCGCTCAGGCCCTTCAGATAGCAGAGCGTCGGAATCTGCTTTCCGTTGTCGCGGGCCACCTCCAGGATGGACTGCCCTTCCCTGGCGGACACCAATTCGCCATCAATTCGAACGGAAATCGTTTTGGTCGGCAACGCGGCGCTCCTTTCTTAATTGACACCCACAGTGGGTCGCAAATCGCAACGAAGGCATCGGCGGCACTCCTCCAGCGCCTCGCTGGGATCGAGCCCGGGAATCACTTCCTGCTGAGAACGAACGCGGAGATCGGCAGCCACAGCGCGCGAGGTGTGGCGGCGGCTGAGACGGGGCTCCGCCGGCGCAACCTGGCTGAATTCGAAGTCGGGGAAGAGCTTCTCCCAACGGCGCTCGCCCATCAGACGCTCGTCGATACTGCGCGCCGCCTGTTTTCCGCCGGCCATCGCGTTGGAGACATTGGAGGCGCCGGTGATGACGTCGCCGCCCGCATAAAAATTGGGACGGCTGGTCTCGAAGGTGAAGCGGTCCACGACCATCGTGCCCGCCTCCTTGAGGGCCAGTCCGGAGGCGCGGCAGAAGTCCTGGTCAAAGGTCTCGCCCACGGCCAGAATCACGCTGTCGCACTCAAAGCGTTGCACCTCGTCGGTGGGAATGGGCCTTCTGCGCCCTGAGTTGTCGTACTCGCCGAGGTGCGTCTTTACGATTTCGATGCCTTTTACCTTTCCGTCCGCGGTTCCCCGGATGCGGTGCGGCGCGGCCAGGAAGACAAAGCGCACGCCCTCGTCCTCGGCGGCCTGAATCTCCTCGTCGATGGCGGGCATGTCCTCGCGCTCGCGGCGGTAGAAGATGG
>JBAVMZ010000113.1:0-6273 GCA_049690595.1 Occallatibacter sp.
GAGCAGCAGCTTGAGTCCGGCGCCGCGGCCGACGAGGCGGGGCAGGCGCTGCGAGCCGCCGTAGCCGGTCATGATGCCCAGCTTGACCTCGGGCTGGCCCAGGCGGGCGGTGTCTGCGGCCAGGCGAAAGGTGCAGGCCAGGGCCAGCTCGCAGCCGCCGCCCAGGGCAAAGCCCTCGATGCAGGCGATGACCGGCTTGCCCATGGTCTCGAGGGTGCGGAAGAGGTGCTGGCCGCGCAGGGCAAAGGCCTGGCCTTCCTCGGCGTCGAGGGCGGCGATCTCGCGGATGTCCGCGCCGGCCGCAAAGGCGCGCCCGCCGGCGCCGGCCAGCAGCAGAACGCGCACGGCCGGGTCGGCGGCCACATCCTCGACGGCGCGGGTGAGTTCGGCCAGTGTCGCGGCGTTGAGGGCGTTCAGGACCTTCGGCCGGTCGAGCAGAATGCGGGCCAGCGGCGGGTTCTTCTCCAGGCGAATGTTCAGGTATTCCATAAGCGGGTAGAGCGTATCAGAGAAGGCCCGCGGCGCGCACGTTACCGGCGAGACGGGGAACGTGGTCACTGCGGTGTGCGTAGCAGGAGCGTAGGCTGGAAGCCCAGGAGGAGACGGCGGCGATGAGCAAGGTTGTTGCGGTGGTGGGCAGCTATCGGCGGGGCGGAAACACGGACCGCGTGGTGGAAGCGATTCTGGCCGGGGCGCGGGAGAAGGGCGCGGAGACGGAGACGATCCACCTGCTGGACCGTCCGATCGAGTTCTGCACCAACTGCCGCGAGTGTGCGCAGGCGCCGGGCACGGAGCGCGGGCGCTGCGTGCAGAAGGACGGCCTGGAAGCGCTGCTCTGCGAACTGGAGACCGCCGATGCGCTGGTCATGGCCTCGCCGGTGAACTACGGCAACACGACGGCGATCTTCCGCAGGTTCCTGGAGCGGACGCTGGGCTATGCAAGCTGGCCGTGGGGCGGCGGAATGCCCAAGGGACGCCGCAAGGAACTGACCCGCAAGGCGGTGCTGGTGGCCACCGGGGCGATGCCGGGGTTCCTGATTCCGCTGACGACCGGGACGGGAACGGCGCTGGGGATGGCGGCGCAGGCGCTGAGCGCGCGGGTGGTGGGCAGGCTGTGGGTGGGTTTCATGGCGCAGGAGCGGCACCCGGCGCTGCCGGCGAAGGTGCTCGCCAAGGCGCGGCAACTGGGCTGGAAGCTTGCCTGAGGGCCTTCTTCCCGCGGCGTGCGAGTCGGAGAGTTCCGCAGAGTGAAACGCTGCTCGGGACCGTCGCCTGCCCGGCCTCTTCGCCGGGCGGTGGCGAGCCGGGAAACTGCGTGTCTTTCTGCGCGTTTAGCGGAAGATTATCGGACAGCGGAACCTGAGGGTCCAGCGCCCGGAGGGCGGCGCGAGAGGCGGGTGAAATTTTTCCCGGAATCGGCGTCACGCGGAGCAAAACAGGCGCTACATTTGTATAGATACAGAGCTAAAAAGCGAAGAGCAATCGTCGTTTCTGTGATTATCCATTGAAAGGTGAACCGGATGCTCAGCTTGTGTACCCGTGTCCGTTTTTTTCGTTCGGCCGTCTGGCGCAGGTGGCTGCCAGCCGTGCTTGTTTTCTGCTTCTCCCTTCCTCTCGCGGCACAATCGACCTTCGGCGCCATCCTCGGCACAGTGCATGATTCCAGCGGCGCGCTCATTCCCGGAGCGCAGGTGACGCTGCGCAACAACGACACCGGCACGGCGCGCGCGCTGGTGACCGACGCACTGGGCGACTACGCCTTCAAGAACATCGACGTGGGCCACTACAAGGTGCAGATCTCCGCGCCAGGCTTTCAGGCGGAGTCGCTGCCCGAGATCCTGTTGACCGCGCGTGAGACGCGGCGCATGGACGCCACGCTGCGGCTGGGCACGGAGACGCAGACCGTCGAAGTGACCGACCAGTCGATTCCCGTGATCAACTCCGAGGTATCGAACCTGGCGGAGACCAAGGTGGGCGACGAACTGGTGGAGCTGCCGGTGGCCATCTACTCGCGCTCGACCGGATCGACGAGTCCCATCTCGACGCTGACCACCGAGGCCGGCGTGCAGACCGACGACTCCGGCAACCTGGCCGTGATGGGCACCACCGCCGCGCTGCTCTCGGTGACCATCGACGGCATTGCCTCGGTGGGCGTCGAGTACTCGGGGCCGGTGAACGAGATGTTCCCGAGCTTCAACTCGATCGAGGAGATCCGCGTCTCGGAATCGAACAACAACGCCGAGTTCTCCGGCGTTGCGGACATCACCACGGTCTCCAAGGCCGGCACCACCCGCTTTCACGGCGGGCTCTTCGAGAACCACGAGAACACCGTGCTGAACTCGAACAACATCTTCGCGCTGGCCAAGCCGAAGATCATCATGAACGACTTCGGGGGCACGCTGGGCGGGCCGGTGAAGGTGCGCGGGCTGGGTTCGAGCGATCGCCCGTCGTTCTTCTTCATCAGCTACGAAGGGCTGCGCCTGCCGCGCGAGACGCCCATCCTGCTCAGCGTTCCCTCGGCCGATATGCGCGCCGGGAACCTGACCAGCTATCTGGCCGGGCAGGGCATAAACGCTATCTATGATCCCGACGGCGTGACGCCGATCGATCCGGCGCATGTGCCGGTGAGCGCGCTCTCGGCCAATCTGCTGAAGGTGCTGATGCCCACGCCAAATTACGGCGCGGCCGGCGCGTACGCGAACAACTACCAGATCAACTTCCCTTCGCCCATCTCGGCCAATCAGGGCGATGTGCGGCTGGACCGTACGATTTCGTCGCGGCAGACCGTCTTTGCGCGCTTCAGTTACAAGAACCGCCAGGTGCTGACGGCGCCTTCGGCTGCGTGCACCTTCACCTACTGCGCCGAGGCGGGCAGCCCGCTGCAGGGCGCGTACAACACGCCGGAGATCGACGAAGGCATGACCTTCGCGCACAACTTCGTGCTCTCGAACTCGCTGATCAACGAGTTCCGCGGCGGCTACAACGCGCAGCACACCTCGGAGACACAGAGCTACTCGACGGCATCGATTCTGACGGCGACCGGCCTCACCGTACCGCAGCCGGATACCAAGTGGAGCGAGGCGCCGCAGGTGCTGATCAACGGCTTCATGTCCACCGGCGCGGGCAACCCCGGCATGCAGCGCGGTCAGATTATCCAGGCGCTCGATAACCTGACCTGGACCCACGCCGCGCACACCCTCAAGTTCGGCGTCGACTTCAAGCGGCTGACCGATCACGACGAGAATCTCTTCGGCAACTACCGCTCGGGCTGGTACGTCTTCAACGGATCGAGCCAGGTGGGCACGGCGATCGGAGATCCATACGCAGCCTTCCTGCTCGGCTACCCCGACACCACCACGGTCACAACCACCAACAACTCCACCATGAACGGAGTCGGCCACAGCTACGCCTTCTTTGCGCAGGACGACTGGAAGCTTACGCCGCGGCTCACGCTCAACCTGGGCATGCGCTACGAACTGCATCCGCCGCTGACCGACCGCGACTCGAACTCCGCCGCCTTCCTGCCCAACTGGAGCGGCGCGGGCACAGACAGCTCCACGCTCGTGCACGGCGCCGTCGTCGTGCCCAACGCGCGCGCCCTGGCCGACGCCTCCACGCAGTTCGAAAACACCATCGCACCCACGCGGCTGCTCACCGCCGACCAGGCCGGCATTCCCGCCGCGCTGCGCTACACCGACAAGACCGGCCTCGGCCCGCGCATCGGCTTCGCCTGGCGCATCTTCGGCAACGACCGCACCGTGCTGCGCGGCGGCTGGGGCCGCTTCCTCGAGTCGCCGCTCGGCTTTCAGGTCTACGCCGGAGGCGCCGTCGCCTCCAGCTTCCAGGGCACCTACCAGCAGTCGCTTGTCACCGATAAGAACGGCAACCAGTCGCCGATGATTTCGTTTGCCGATCCCTTCGACAAGGCCGCCGCCTCGGGCTCCGGCACGGCCGGCTTCTACTACGCCTTCCCCATCCACTACTCCGACCCCTCGGTCCAGCAGTGGAACCTCACCTTCGAGCGCGACCTGGGCCGCGGCGTGGGCGCGCGCATCAGTTACACCGGCAGCCACGGCGCCAACCTCGAGGCCATGGTCGATCTCAACCAGACCCACCCCAGCACCCAGCCCTACGACGCCTCCCAGAGCCCCTATCCCCTCTGGAGCATTCTTCAGAGCGTGGCCAACGCCGCCGAAAGCAATTACAACTCCGCCACCGCGGAGCTCTCCAACCACAACTCGAAGTCCATCAGCTTCGATGCCAGTTACACCTTCACGCGCGACCTGTCGAACGCCGGCGGCGCTACGCCGAATGCCTTTGCCGCGGCTGGCGGCAGCTACCTGACCACGCGCTTCCACCCTGGGCTCGACACCGGCAACGTGATCTACGACCGCAGGCACCGTTTCCTGGCGACCTATCTCTACCAGTTGCCCTTCGGAAAGAACCAGCGCTGGCTGAACGCGAGCGGGCTGACGAATGCCGTGGCCGGCAACTGGCAACTGGCCGGCGTCACCATCTTCCAGTCGGGACCGTTCCTCACTCCGTACCAGCAGTCGGTGGACCCGGCTAACACCAACATCCTGACCACGGTGGGCCAGGCCCGCACGGACCAGTTGCATACCGCCTCGGTTTACGCCACGCACCGCACGACTGCGCAATGGCTGAACCCGGCGGCCTTCCCGTACAACAACCTGCAGACCGCTGGGGGCGTCGGAATCGGGCGCTTCGGCAACGCGCCGGTGGGCGGCGTCGTCGGCCCCGGCACGGAGAACTTCTCCCTCTCGCTGATGAAGACCGTCACCCTGAGCGAACAGGCCAGGTTCCAGCTCGGCATGCAGGCGGCCAATCTCTTCAACCATCGCAATTACGAGCCGCCGAATATGCAGGTGGATTCGTCGGGCTTCGGGTCGATCACGGCGCTGCAGACGGCCGAGGGCGCGGGGCCGAGAAGCCTGGAGCTCTCAGGGCGGATTACGTTCTGAGGCGAAGCTGCGATTCGAGGTTTCCCAGGTTCCGTTTGCGGAACCTGGGAAACCAGGCAGGCTCTGAAGGCGATGAACCAATTGCTCGATTGGTACGCACGACGGTAAGTGTGACTGTTTTAGTACTGGTACACTCAGAGAACACGGCGTAAAATGTCCATATGAGGACAAATGTCACTCTCGATGACGACGTGCACCAGTTTGCATCGATCTACGCCAGCGCCAAGGGGATCACTCTGGGCGCCGCCATCAGCGAGCTGATTCGCAAGGCGGAGGCGGCGCCCGCCCCTCAGCCCGATATCCGCCGTTCGGCCAGCGGCCTCGCCATGTTTCCGCCCACCGGAAGGGTTCTCACTGCGCAGATGGTCAAAGAGGCTGAGTGTGAACCCGACTAAGCCCCGCTACCTGCTCGACCTGAATGCACTGATTGCCCTGGCCGACCACGACCACGAGTTGCACGAGGCCATGCAGGAGTGGTTTATTTCTTTTGGGAGAGTGGACTGGGGAGTCTGCCCCCTCACGGAAGCCGGCTTTATCCGGGTCACAGCGAATCCAAACTACCGCCCCACGTCCCGCACCATCGCGCAGGCCACGGCGGTTCTCGCCGACTTTGCCACCCATCCCGGCTATCGCTATTGGCCAATCGCGGAGAAGTGGGCCGCGCTGACCGCGCCATTCTCCGCCCGCTTGCTTGGTCATCAGCAGGTGACGGACGCTTACCTGCTGGGCCTCGCGGTGAAGGAAGGCGGCGTTCTGGTCACCTTCGACAAGGCAATCAAGTACCTGGCCGGAGCGGAGTACAGCGGGAACGTGCTGGTTCTGGATGCGCAGTAATCATCCGTGAGTCCAAGAACGGCCGAAGGCGCAACAGGGCTTCTCGGGGGACCATCGGCCGCGAAGCCTCCGCTTCGCGACCCGTTCTTTCGATTCCTGCCCATCGATTTCTTTCAAACCGGATCAGCGCGCGTCGCCCTCCATCGCCGTAGCCGATTCCTGCGCCATGCGGTTGATCTCGCACCAGTCGCCGGCCGCCGAAAAGCAGCAGGGAAAGTCGGGAAACTCGATCCTGTGCGCGTGCCTCAAGTCGCCCACCTGAATGTATGCGGGATACAGCATCGCTACCTCCACTCCCACCCGGCTCGCCGGCGTGCCGTCTCAAAAAGGCTAAGGAACCTCTGATCAAGCCCCGCGGCCGCGTCTCCATTGCTTAGAATTGTAGGTAGAGGGAAAACGCGATGCGCCAGATAACATTTGCCTGCCAGCCGAGTTTTGAGGAGTTTGCCCGGGCCAG
>JBAVMZ010000114.1:0-1903 GCA_049690595.1 Occallatibacter sp.
CCGCCGCTGCGCCGAGCAACTGCTCCAGGTGACTGCCCGGCTGGAGCGGGTGGCCAACCTCGAGGACCTGAGCGAGATCCGCGCCTCGATCGAAGGGAGCGCACGGGAGATGAAGAGCTCGATCGACCGGATGGCGGCCGAAGGCAGCGCCGCCATTGCCGAGCTGCGGGCCAAGTTGGCCAGCTACCAGACGCGGCTGGAAGAAGCCGAGCTGCTGGCCTCGCGCGACCCCCTGACCGGCGTGCGCAACCGGCTCTGGCTGGAGTCGCGCATCGAGCAGGCGCTCCAGGCTGGCACGAGGTTCACGGTGGCCGTGGTGGACATCGACCGTTTCAAGCAGGTGAACGACACGCTGGGCCACGTGGCGGGCGACGAACTGCTGCGCCAGTTCGCCAGCGAGCTCAGATCGGCCTGCCGCTCGTCGGATTTCGTGGGCCGCTGGGGAGGCGACGAGTTTCTGGTGCTTCTGGAGTGCGGCCTGGAGCAGGCGCGCGTGCAAGTGGACCGCGCGCGGCAGTGGGTGTGCGGCGACTACGAGATATCCGGGCTGGCAGGGAAGCGAAAGCTCGGCGTCGAGGCCTCGTTCGGCCTGGCGGAACGGCGGCCCGGCGAGAGCATGAAGCAGTTGCTGGCCAGGGCGGACGCGGAGATGTACGCGGACAAGGCCCAGCGGCGGAGCAGTGAGCGGGCCTGCTCGCCGGCGCGGCGCGCGGCGACGTCATAGCGGGGACCGAGTTCCAATCGGTGGCGACCCTGCGGGTGCGGCCGCGAGGAAGGCTCCCTTGCGCCATTTCGGGAAAACTTCAGTCACCTGTGCCGTTCCTGGAAGTACTCCTCTCTCTTTCTTCTTTCCAATCTTGAGTTCGCAATCTCCGCGAGGGAAGGTAGAGATGCGATTCCCTTAGCTCCCGTTAAGCCTCCTCGCGAGGCGGGTCGTGACGGAAGGGAATCCAAGAGGGGACAAGGGCTGCCATGAGGTTATTGATCGCCGAAGACGACAAGGCGCTGGGACTTTTCTTAAGCCGCGGGCTGGAGGCCGATGGACATCGCGTGCGTGTAGTCCACGACGGAGCCGCCGCCGTGGAGGCCTTCCGCCAGGAGATGCCGGACCTGACCATCCTTGACCTGAATATGCCGGTCAAGGATGGCGAACAGGTCCTTGAAGAGGTCCGCGTCCTGGACGCCGACCTTCCTGTGCTGGTGCTGACCGGCCGGCAGGAGGTCGATACCCGGGTCCGCTGCCTGGACCGCGGCGCCGACGACCTGATGCTCAAGCCCTTCAGCCTGCACGAGCTGAGGGCCCGCTGCCGGGCATTGCTGCGGCGCAAGCGCGAGGCCCGGCTCCTGCTCAAAGCCGGCGACCTTGAACTGGACCGGCTGGAGCACGCGGCGCGGCGTTCCGGGCGCCCGATTCTGCTCACCAACAAGGAGTTCGCCCTGCTGGAGCAGTTGATGCTCAATCGCGGCCAGTGCATCTCGCGGGTTGAGCTGTTGGATACGGTCTGGAACCTGGAGCCGGCGCAGACTACGAATATCGTCGACGTCTACGTCAACTACCTGCGCCGCAAGTTGAAAGACCCGCCGCCGGGCACGCTGATCCGCACCGTGCGGGGGCAGGGGTACATGGTGCCCTCGGAGAGCGAACTGGCCCTGTCTGTCCTGCCGATGCTGGCCGCGGCCGCCGAGGCGAATCCGCTCCCCGCTCAGCCGGTCGAAGTCCATTGAGACCCTGAGCCCGGCCGGCTCCCGAAGACGAACGACTCACCCCATTCCTACCCTGGAGGATTTCCATGCTGCCGCTCCCTGTTTCCGCTCTTCCCGTTCCTTTCCGCCCCCGCACCCGCACCGCATTGGTCGCCTCGGCCGACCGCAGCTTCCGCCAGCGCGTGGCCGAGATTCTGAC
>JBAVMZ010000115.1:0-14970 GCA_049690595.1 Occallatibacter sp.
GCGCCGGCCCCGGTCACTGATCACTGATCACTGACCACTGATCACTGACCACTATTCTTCAAAAGCACTCGATATGCTCGCACGCATTCATCAACGGCAGCAGCACCGACGAGTCGTGTCCGGGCTCTGAATAGACCGTGATCGTCGCCGGCTTGAAGTCCTCGGGTTTCGCGGTCATGATGTTGGCCACGAAGGTCTGCGGATTGCGGTCGTAGAGCGGAAACCACGTGCTCTGAACCTGGACCAGGACAGTGTGCCCGGCCTTGAAGACGTGGTCGATGTCGCGCAGGCTGAACCGGTACTCGCGAATCGATCCCGGCCGCAGCGGACGCGGCTGCTCCAGGCTGTCCAGGTAGCGTCCGCGGAAGATCTCGGCGTTGGTCATCAGTTGGTAGCCGCGCATCTTCGGGTCGGGGTCGTCGGCAGGGTACTGGTCGATGAGCTTGACCACCATGTCCAAGTCCGAGCCGGTGGTCGAGGCGAAGATGTCGGCCACCACTTCCCCGGTGACCACGAGATCCTTCTTCAGCACCGGCAGCCGCCAGGTGGCCACGTCCTTGCGCTCCGATGCGAAGCGCTGGTCCTCGATGAGCCAGTTGAACCACTTCGAGCCCGGGCCGTAAGTCTGCTGGATGGGCCGGTGACGGTAGGGAACCGGGTTGGCCGGGTCGCTGATGTAAGTGGTCACCACCTGAGCCTTTGGCTCGTTCCAGCCGAGCTTGCCCTCGCCCAGCAGATGCAGGCCGGTGGGCTGCGCCTCGAAGGGCGGAAAGTGCGCATAGCGCTTCCACTCATTGGTGCCGGACTGGAAGCTGGCCGTGTCCTCCAGATCGAAGCCCGTCTCGTCCTTGAGATACTTCGCGAAGAACTTCGCCTCGATCCCGGCGCGGAACTCCTTGCCGATGGGCCGGGTGTAGTCGATAGCGCCCATGCGGCGCGAGGACCCGCCCCACGAGCCGTGCCGCCACGGCCCGAGCACCAGGAAGTTCTGATGCTTGTCGTCGTATGGCTCCAGGCGCGCGTACTCCTCTTCCGGGCCGTACATATCTTCCTGGTCGTAGTAGCCGCCGACGGTCAACGTGGGCACGGTGACGGCGTTCAGGTGATGCTCCACGCCGCGCGAGCGCCAGGTGCTGTCATAGGCCGGGTGCTCCAGGAAGAGCTTCCAGGTGGGTAGCACGGTCTTGGCCTCCGATTGCTTCACGTCCTCGGCAAAGCTGCCGCGCTCCAGGAAGTAGTCGAATCCGTCGCGCGGCTGGCCGTCCTTGTCCTTGCCGTAGTCGCCGCGGACGCGCTCGCGGGTCGACTCCATGCCGAGCACATAGTCGTAGCCGTAGCTCTGGCGGAAGGCGCCGTTGTGAAAGAAGTCGTCGCCCATCCACACGTCGATCATCGGCGCCTGCGGCGAGATGGCCTTCACCGCCGGATGCGGATCGATGCCGGCCATCATGGCCAGAAAGCCTGGATAGCTGGTGCCCACAAAACCGGCGCGGCCGTTGTTGCCGGCGACGTCTTTGAGCAGCCACTCCACCGTGTCGTACGCGTCCGTGCTTTCGTCCACGGCCTTCGGGTCTTTGTGGTCGGCCAGCGCGCGGCTCATCACAAACTCGCCCTCGCTCTTGAAGCGTCCGCGAATATCCTCGGCCACGTAAATGTATCCGGCCCGGGCCAGCTCCGGACGGCCCCAGAAGAACGAGGCGCGGGTGGTCCCCTCCACCCCGTAGGGCGTGCGCTGGATAAGGAACGGCAGCGGCGTGGCGATGTCGGCCGGCTTGAGAATGACCGCGTGCAGCTTGACGCCGTCGCGCATGGGGATCATCGCCTCGCTGCGCTGGTAGTCGTGGAAGATGTGCCGCACGGCCGGGCCGGTGCGTGCGTAGTGGCTCTCCGGCTCGTCGGTCCAGATGACCGAAACCGGATGGCCCGCTGCATCGAGCGTGAAGCGGAGGTTGAACTTGTCGTCCTTGACGGAGAACTCGATGGCCGAAACGGGGCTTAGCTCGGTGGGCACGCGGCGCTCGGATTCGATGGTGAGCTTGCCGTTCTCGACATAGAACTCCTGCGGCGTGTCCGGCTCGGCCGGGTCGGTGTACTCGCCGGCAAAGGCCTCAAGCTGCGCGGCGGTGAGCGCAACGGCGGGGGCCGCTGCCTGCGGACGAAGAACAGCCGGCGCGAGGGCTAACGAAAGCGCCACGGCAACAAGGAAGACAGGGCGAAGGCGAAGCAAGGTGCAGGGACCTCCTGAATGCGGGAACTAGTGCGCGTGACCGGGATGGCTGTGTTCGTGGCCGGCGGCCATCTCTTCTGGCGGAACAACGCAGCCTTCCAGCTCGCCGCAGCCAATGTGCTCGAACTGAACGGTGGTATGGCAGATCTGGAAGTGCTCCTTGAGCACGTGGTTGAGCCGCGCCAGAATGCAGGCGCTCTCCGAAGGCGGAATGTCGGCGATGGTCACGTGGCAGGCCAACGCGCGCGAGTGCGAGCCCAGGCTCCAGACGTGCAGGTCGTGCACGTTGAGGACGCCCTCGACGGCCTGCATGGCGTCGCGGATGGTGGTGATCGTAACCCCGCTGGGCGCGCCTTCGAGCAGAATGTTCAGCGTCTCGCGCACAATGCCGATGCTGGACCAGAGAATCACCGCGGCAATCGCCAGCGAGAGCACCGGGTCGATCCAGTTCCTGCCGGTAAAGAGAATCCCCGCGCCGCCGGCGATGACCGCGGCGGTCGAGAGCGTGTCGCCGGTCATGTGCAGAAAGGCCGAGCGCAGGTTCACGTCGCGGGCCACGCCCCAGAGCAGCGCGGCGATGACACCGTTCATCAGCACGCCGGCCGCGGCCACGACGATCATCAGCCGTGGCTGCACGGCGACGGGCGTAGTCAGGCGATGGACAGCCTCGAAGCCGATCCAGCCCGAGAGCACAATCAGCGTGGCCGCGTTCACAAAGGCGGCCAGCACGCCGGCGCGCTGGTAGCCGAAGGTGCGCTCGTCGTCGGCCGGGCGCGCCTGCAGGTAGACCGCGGCAAAGCTCAGCAGAAGCGCGAAGAAGTCGGAGAGATTGTGGCCTGCCTCAGAGAGCAGCGCCAGCGAGTGGGCGCGCAGGCCCGCCACGAAGGTGACCGCGACGTAGGCCAGCGTGGCCACCAGCGAAAAGCGCAGAACGGATTGGGTGCGTCTCGCCCCGGGGCCGGGCGCGGCGTGCAGGTGCATAGTCAGAGTGTAACCGGGGGTAGGTATGGGCGGGCAACCGGCTCAATCGCCGCTGGCGCGCAGGTGGCTGGTGTCGATGGGCTCCGGGTCCTCGAAGACGGGCAGGACGGGTAGCCGGGCGCGCAGGCCAGACCACTCCTCGGCGATGACGATGGAGTTCTGCGGGTTGCCGGGCTGGTAGCGCACCGAACAGGGAAAACCGGCCCGCACCAGCGCCGACTCCGCCACGCTGCCCATGCCGGTCACGTCCTGCGAGCACTCGTAGTCCACGCCGCCCATGCGGTAGGAGTAGAGCAGCATGGAAAGCGTGCGGCCGTCCTCGGCCTCGACCTGGAAGACATCGAGCAGCATTCCGTCCACCAGGCGCCCGGATTGCGCCAGGAACTGGCGGCGGGCCCGCTCGATCTCCTCCGGCGTGGGACGGCGGCGGAAAATGAGCCACAGCGCCAGGCCAGCCAGCACCGCACCCAGCGCGAGAGCGGCGGCCAGAACCAGGGGATTGGCGGTCAGATGCGTCATGGGCGTCGGGCGCTCTGCCTTGGGGCGCTCCATTTCGAGGATATCGCAGACCGGCTCCCCGGCCTCCCGTCGGGCGAAACCGGCGCGGTGCCGGAGGCGCTGCGATATACTCGTGACTGCATCTTGAAGGATTTCCGGCCTGCCGGACGCCCTGTTTCCGGAGGATTGTTCGTGCCCGCACATACCCAATCCAAAACGCAAGACCGCCCACGGCGGCGCCGTATCCGATCCACCACCGTCATCTGCGTGCGCCGCTCGGGGCAGGTGGTCATGGCCGCCGACGGCCAGGTCACCCTCGGCGACCACGTGCTCAAGCACTCGGCCAAGAAGATCCGCCGCCTCTACCAGGACCGCATCCTGGCCGGTTTTGCCGGCTCCACGGCCGACGCTTTTTCCCTCTTCGACCGCTTCGCCGCCAAGCTGGAGCAGTACGCCGGCAACCTGAACCGCGCTGCCGTCGAGCTGGCCAAGGACTGGCGCACCGACAAGATGCTGCGCAACCTCGAGGCCCTGCTGGTGGTCGCCGACATGAACCAGACTTACCTCATCTCCGGCTCCGGCGACGTGATCGACCCCGACGAACCGCTGGCCGCCATCGGCTCCGGCGGACCCTACGCCCTGGCCGCCGCCCGCGCGCTGATCGAAAACACCGAGATGGGCGCCCGCGAGATCGCCGAGAAGGCCATGAAGATCGCCGGCGACATTTGCATCTACACCAACCAGCACATCACGGTCGAGGAGCTGAAGGGGTAGGTCATCTCCTCGATTGGAAGGTCGTTTTGAAGGGTAAAGGCTTCAGTTGAAGGGTACGGGCTTCAGCCCGTACATTTGCCGGGCAGATAGATCGTGGGCTTTAGCCCCTGAGGGAATGCAAGTGGCCTCTTCAGATCCCAACGACGAGAAAATGCGTGAAGTTGCAAGATCGCTGAGCGACCATCGTGGCAGAGATAACTGGAAGAATTCCGTGGATAGCTGGGGGATCGAGGGGTATGGAGGCAAAGAGCTACCAATAGAGAAAGCAAATCTGTTTTTGCTGCGCTGCCTGATCGACTACCAATGCAGTTCCATGGACGCCTGGAAACGGGGGGCGGATTATTTCGAGGCGCTTAACCCCGATCAACAGCGAGAACTTTGGAAGATGATCCTTGAAACACCCCGGGAGGAGTGGAATTCGGAACGCTACTTTACCAAGTGCAACTTGCACAGGTGGCATCGGGCTCACAATCGCCTCTGGCCTATCGCCGATTGCATCTGCAGGTATTTTGAGGGAGACGCAAGAAGAATCTGGCACAAAGGCAGTACAACCTTTGATGTGCTTTGCAGGCTGTATTACATAGGGGCCGGCGAGCAGATCTCGAGGATGATCGTTGGTGCCTTGAAGGATTGTGACCAGATTTCCGGCTCGAGCGATGTGAAGGCGGATGTTCACGTGTGCAGGGTATTGGGGCGCGTCTTTTATGGTGAGGAAGCCACTCCGGGAGCCGCGCTTAAATTGGCTCGTGAACTGCGCCCAGACGATCCATGGCAACTGGACGGCCCTCTCTGGAACTTAGGACAGAGCAATTGCAGTGACAAATCTCCACAGTGTGCGGGATGTTATCTGAAGTCGAATTGCAGATATGAGCACCGCACTCATGACGTGACGTAGTTATGGGGTGCATTCCCTCGGGGGCTAAAGCCCCTCATCTTGGGCCGAGTTGACGCACGGGCTGAAGCCCGTACCCTTCAATTCCGAACCGCATTCAGATGTTTGCATGAATTGAACAGAAGAGAAACATGGCCATTTACCTACCCGCATCCGCCGAAGAACAGGACCTCTCGCTGGACGAGCTGACGCCGCGCGAGATCGTCGCCGAACTGGACAAGCACGTCGTCGGCCAGAAGGCCGCCAAGCGCGCCGTCGCCATCGCCCTGCGCAACCGCCAGCGCCGCCAGAAGCTGCCCCCCGACATCGCCGATGACATCATGCCCAAGAACATCATCATGATCGGCCCCACGGGCGTGGGCAAAACCGAGATTGCCCGCCGGCTGGCAAAGCTGACCAACTCGCCCTTCCTCAAGGTGGAGGCCTCCAAATTCACCGAGGTCGGCTACGTCGGACGCGATGTCGAATCCATGATCCGCGACCTGGTCGAGATCTCGATCGACATGGTCCGCGAGGAGCGCCTGGAAGAGGTCGAGGACAAGGCCGAGATGAACGCCGAGGAGCGCCTCTTGGACGTGCTGCTGCCTCCTCCGCCGCAGACGCCGCACGGGCAGGAAAACCAGCTCCAGTTGCCCGGCGCCGACTCGCACCAGCGCTCCCGCGAAAAGCTCCGCCAGCAGTTCCGCGAGGGCAAGCTCGACGAGCGCATGGTCGAGCTCGACGTGCGCGAGCGCGGCGGGGCCCAGTTCGGCATCATCAGCAACCAGAACCTTGAGGAGATGGAGATGAACCTCAAGGAGATGCTCCCGAACATCTTCGGCGCGGGCACCAAGAAGCGCAAGATGAAGGTGGCCGACGCCTTCGAGTACCTGGTGCAGGAAGAAGAAGGACGGCTGATCGACATGGACTCGGTGACGCGCGCGGCGGTGGAGCGCGTGGAGTCGAGCGGCATCATCTTCTTGGACGAGATCGACAAGATCGCCGGCCGCGAGGGCGGGCACGGACCCGACGTTTCGCGCGAGGGCGTGCAGCGCGACATCCTGCCCATCGTCGAAGGCACCACGGTGAATACGCGCTACGGAATGGTGCGCACCGACCACATCCTCTTCATCGCCGCCGGCGCCTTCCATGTCTCGAAGCCCAGCGACCTGATTCCCGAATTGCAGGGCCGCTTCCCCATCCGCGTCGAGCTGCAATCGCTCACCGTCGACGACTTCCTGCGCATCCTCACCGAGCCCAAGGCCTCGCTCACCAAGCAGTATTCGGCCTTGCTCGAGACCGAAGGCGTCCGCCTGGAGTTTGCGCCCGAGGCCCTGCGCGAGATGGCCGAGTTCGCCTTCAAGGTGAACGAGCAGACTGAGAACATCGGCGCGCGCCGCCTGCACACCATCATGGAGCGCGTGCTCGAAGACGTCAGCTTCCTCGCGCCCGACGTGGCCCGCACCGCCGACGGCGAGCAGGCTGCGGCGCTCGACGCGGCGATCAAGGCCGAGTCGTCCACGCCGCTTCCCTACGCCGAACGCACCACGCAGACCGGCAGCGAGAAGGTCTTCACCATCTCGCCCGAGTATGTGAAGCAGATGGTGGCCTCGGTGGTGAAGGATCAGGATCTGAGCCGGTACATCCTGTAGGCAGCTCCGCCAATCGGCTATAGCGGTTTCGGAGTTTTTGTATCCAGGAATCAGGTCACTCAAGTGGCGTTTTCCCCCAAGAAAACGCCACGCTGCACGAACTGCAAGAGGGCACACAAACTACGAAACCGCTCAAGGGGACGGACGCGAAGCATGAAGTTCTTCCGGACAAGGCGAGGCGAGCTTGTATTCGTGATGATTGTGGCGTGCCTGGGAGTCGTCGAACTGGGCACACGCTGGCTCTTCCACGATGAGCACTTCTACCAGACACAGCGCTGGCCAATCTCGCTGGGCTTTCTACTCGCGGCCGGCGTGGTCCGGGCCTGCCTGAAGCCGGGATCGAAACCAACCGCTGCACGGGAGCCAGATTCCTACATTTCCAGCAGCCTCGGGAATGAGCCGCAGGCGAGTGGTGAATCGGTGCTTGTCCTGGTGCGGATCTTCCGCACGGAGGACAGTTTCCTTCTGATCCCGGTGAGATTCTGGCCGTGGATTTTGTTCGTGCACGCCGTGACTTTCTATTTCTTCCCGATCTCGGACATTTGATTGCGAGGGCGGATTCGCTCGTCCGTTCGTTTCCCTTGCTCGCCTTTCGCGGTCCTGCCAGGTTCCTGCCTCTGACGCGACATGAAAAACTACGCTGTCATCCTGAAGGCAGCCAAGCCATCTGTGGTTTGATTCCGCTGTTGGAGTGTGTCCAGGAGGAACGCCTGCCTTTTCGTTTGCAGGAAAACTGATCTTGTATTAAAGATGCTCTGTTTTGACCAGACCTCTCCATCTCTGACCGGTCATCCTTACCCCAAAGCTGCGGGGGCTCGCAGGCCCGGCGCCATGCCGGAAAACCGCGCAGACGAGGGCGGTTCGCCAACCCGTTCTGCCTGCCCGCTTAACGATCCGGATCTCTGGAGGAAAACCTATGAAGATGACGTCATTGCTACTAATCGGCACTCTCACACTGACGACCGGAACTCTCTGGGGCGCCTCGGGGCGCCAGGATTCCATTGAGCGCCTGCGCTTGTCGGCAGATGTGCTCCACGCCGCTATCAACGCGGCCGACAAAGGAATTCCTGAAGAAGTTGTGCGGAATGCAAAGTGCATCGTTGTGGTTCCGCACCTGGTGAAAGGCGGCTTTATCATTGGCGGCGAACACGGCCGTGGCGTCGCCATATGCCGCACCGCCGAAGGTTGGAGCGCTCCCGCATTTGTCTCCATCGGCGGAGGCAGTTGGGGATTGCAGATCGGCGCAGAAGCTGTGGACCTTGTCATGCTGGCTATGAACGACCAAGGTTTGCAGCACCTTCTTTCCAGCAAGTTCAAGATCGGCGGCGACGCATCCGCTTCGGCGGGTCCGGTGGGCCGCCATGCCTCCGCTGGCACCGACTGGAAGCTGAATACCGAAATGCTCACCTACTCGCGCTCGCGGGGTGCGTTTGTCGGAATCTCATTGGACGGCGCAGTCGTTGAGCCGGACGCAGACTCGACCCGCGCCATCTATGGCGGCGATCCCGCCTTCCGGGCTATCCTGTCCGGCAACGTCCGCGCGCCGAAGTCCACGTTGAGCTTCAAGAGGGCGGTCGCTGAGATAGCTCACACCAGTGCGGCTGCCGAGAAGTAGCCAGACCCGGCAACGCGGAACCATAGCCTGCCGATCGAGATACTCCACGGATTCTGGGCGGCTTCAGAAAACCGAAGGGCGACATGATTGCCGCCCTTCGGAGCCGCCCTTACATGAGCCGCCGCAGGAGTTTGGGCAGCAACAGGTCCAGCGCGAACGGGCCAGGCCCGAACAGCAGAATAGGGTCCCCCTCATCACCCCGAATGCGTCCAGCAAATGGTCGCCTCGGTGGCGAAGGATCAGGATTTGTGCCGGTACATTCTGTAAGGAGCAGGCGCAGATATATAATTCTCGCGCTGTGCTGTCCGATGCCGAAAGGTTGTTGCAGCTTGCTCGACAACCCGAGCAAGCCCAGGACAGCCAGGACATCTGCGGTTTGAATCCGCAGCGGGAGCGTGTCAAAGATGAACGCCTATCTTTGCGTTTATAGACAACGCGAACCTTCCAATGGAGATCGAAGGAAAACGGAGCGGGAGGCGGAAAAGAATCCTCTTGTTGCTAAATTCCTCGAAGGCTACAAAGAGAGCTTCTACGATTGGGGCGACGATCCATCTTTTTTTGCGGCGAAAGAATTACTTGGTGATGTGCGCAGGGCGACCTGGGGCGTTTGCCGGCGGGATGTGCGAGGAAGCCTGAATGAAGGGGATGTGGTTGTCTTCTTCTGCGGAAGGCAGCTTAAGCGGAGCGGCTCTTGGTCGTACTACTTCATAGGATTCGGGACAGTTCTTGAGGTTGTGAGGCCGAGGGACCTGTTATGGACGAAGAGGAAATACGCGCCGTACCGCAAATTCTACAACGTGCTCATGGGTCCCGATGGGAAGCAGCGCGAGACGTTCCACCCATTTCATGACGAGAATTGGAAGCTGCGAGCCGATGCGCCCTACGTTCTCTTTGATCCGGAGCATTCCGCCTTTAACCTGGATTCCCCCCACCTCGTCGCGTCATGGAACGGCGACGAGACCCCAGAAACATGGCGGCCAGACCGAAAGGCCAGAGAGATCGAGCGTCTGCTGTTCACAGATCGGGGAATCATTAAACGTCGGCTTCGGACGTCAAGAACAGGCTTCGGGCACGCCAAGCTCAATCTTCTGTTTGATAGAGGGAAAGTCCGACCAGGACGTCCTCTCGCAGATCTGACCTTCGCTTTGGAAAAGCTTCTCTGAACGCCGCCCGGAATTGGCGTTCGTTCCGCGAGCGGACGGATTTGTATTTGCGAGGAAGACCGCACCTGGTATTGTCTTCTTGTACCTCGGCAGCCCGCGCCTGTTCGCCAATCAGCGGGCTCTACCCGCACTCTTCCCCCTTCTGAGGGAGTGCGGATGGAGGCGCTTCAGAAGCACACGGGGAAAGGTGTGCGCGCCTCTGGTTCCGTCGCCGCCCGCCGCGCCTTTTCCCTCGACGCCACGCAATTGAACGCAAAGGAGAGACGCCATGAGCAATCTGGAACTGCACCACAAGATTAGCTACATCGAGTTCAAATCGACCGACATCGAGCGGACCAAACAGTTCTACGGGACCGTCTTCGGCTGGAAGTTCAAAGACTGGGGGCCGGACTACATCGACTGCAACGCGGCAGACTCCGGGCTTGCCATCGGCTTTGCGAAGGATGAACCGCACGAGGGTCCGGGCAAGTTTGCGCCGCTGGCGGTTCTCTACTCGTCTGACCTGGCGGCCACTGAAGCCGCGATCCTGGCCGCCGGCGGCAGCATCGTTGTGCCCACCTTTGAATTCCCGGGCGGGCGACGCTTCCACTTCGACGACGGCACGGGCAACGTGCTGGCGGTGTGGTCGGAGTAAGGACTCCAACCTGTGTCCTCACAGAATCGGGCGTCCGCTGCATTTCCAATGCGTTTGTGCCCGATTGCAGTTGCTGAGCGTGGGTCAGGAGACCCACGCTACAGCCGGCCGGGAGGCCGGCGCTCCAATCGGTCGGTGCGGGTCGTTCGAGGGCGAAGTGCGCCGCTCTCAGACCGCGACTTCCAGCTCGGCCAGGCGGCTGGCGAGCAGCGTTTCCAGCTTGACCAGCGCGGCCGAGAAGCCCTCGATGCCTTCCTTCAGCTTGTCCGTAGCCATGCGGTCGGACTCGTGCATGATCTCGAAGATCTCGCGGTCCATGTAGATGCGCTCGACGTGCATCTGCTGTGCCGACTCGCGAGAGAGCTTGCGCGGCAGCTCGGCCTCGGTGGCTTCGAGCTCGGCCAGCAGTTGCGGCGAGATGGTGAGCAGGTCGCAGCCGGCCAGCTCCGTGATTTCGCCCGTGTTGCGGAAGCTGGCGCCCATCACCACCGTCTTGTAGCCGAACTTCTTGAAGTAGTTGTAGATTCTCGTCACCGAGCGAACGCCGGGATCGTCGGCGCCATGGTACTCCTTGCCGGTGTCCTTCTTGTACCAGTCCAGGATGCGGCCCACGAAGGGCGAGATCAGGGTAACGCCGGCCTCGGCGCAGGCGATGGCCTGATGCAGCCCGAAGAGCAGCGTCAGGTTGCAGTGAATACCCTCGCGCTCCAGCACCTCGGCGGCGCGAATGCCCTCCCACGTGGAGGCAATCTTGATGAGGATGCGTTCGCGGCCAATGCCGGCGGCGTCGTACTGCGCAATGATCGCGCGGGCCTGCGCGATGGTGGCCGCCGTGTCCCAGGAGAGCCGCGCATCCACCTCGGTGCTCACCCGCCCCGGCACGATCTCGAGAATCTTGCGCCCGAAGGCGATGGCCAGCCGCTGGAAGGCAAGGTTGGCCACCGCGTGCGCGTCGGCCGCATCGCCCAGCTCCTTGCGCGCCTCCACAAGCACGCCGTCCACAATGGCGCGATACTGCGGCATCTGCGCCGCGGCGGCAATCAGCGAGGGGTTGGTGGTGGCGTCGGTGGGGCGGAACTTCTCCATCGCCTCGATGTCGCCGGTATCGGCCACGACAACCGTGTAGTTGCGCAACTGCTCGAGCAGATTCTGCGGCATGGTGCCTCCTGTGGGGACGAAAGGGGAAAGCTTGAACCTTCAGAGCCAGTGTATAGCGGCTCCGTTGCTCGGGGATGAAGGAATGCGCGGAGCGGGCGCTCTGCCGCGCGGCCGGCTGCGGCGGGCCTCAGGAATCCTGCCGCTCCGGCTTCCATTGGTCCGCGAGGTCGTGATCGACCCAGTCCGAGCGGTCCTTCTTCGCCTCTTCTTCGCGGCGCCTCTCGCGCTCTTCGCGTTCTTCGCGGCCGTCGGCCATGGTCGATACTCCATCTACAGGATACCCGCAGTCAGAATGGCGTAACAGCCACGGCCCTCGGCTCCGGTAAGATGATTGCGATGAACATGTTGGCCGATCTGAACGCTATGACCGTGACTTTGACCGTCCTGGGACTGGTTCTTAGTCTCCTGTCCCTCGGGCTCACCTGGCGCGACTACAAGAACGGGTGGCCGATAAAGATGCGCGGCAAGGGGATGCTGCTCATCTACTTGTCGGCATGCTGTCTTTTCTTTGCCTGGGATGCCTATTGTCCGGATGCCAGTCAGCCGCACATCCGTCTTACGGGCGCTATTCGGTTTGTCCGGCAATATACGATTCATGAACGGCGCAGCTCGCGTACCGGGTTTCTCGGCTGCATCGGCGATTGCGGCAAGGCGGCGCCGTTGCTTGAGTTCGATCCGGAGCGGATGTCCGGGTTTTCGCGCGCGGCGTTGGCGCGGCCCCTGACCGTGGTTTATCTGGGCCGCCAGGAGGGCGCCGATGTGGGCGAGTATCAGATCAGCGCACACCCGGTGGTGGAGATAGACGACGCAGCCAGCGGCGAACAGCTCTTCTATATCGACACCACGCGCCACTGGCCGCGCGTGATCCTGCTGCTGGCGAGTACTCTGCTCTGCTGGCTCACCCTCTGGCTTTGCAGCCGGATGGCGAGGACGAATCCCGATCCGGAGGACGAGGAGAGCGAAAGCCGTGCCTCCGATCACACGCATCCAATGCCCGACGAACTGACCGCTCTGGGCCTGGGCGGCGAGGACGGCAACGTGGAGAGCTGACCAGGAGCTTTTGCGCGGATGGCTACCCCGGCTGGAAACGGTTTCGCAGCACGCCCAGGCCGTCGACGGCGATTGCCACCTCATCCCCGGCCTTGACCGGGCCGACGCCGGCGGGCGTGCCGGTCAGTACCAGGTCGCCGGGTTCGAGGGTGATGGCCGAGGTGATGTAGGCCAGCAGCGCCGGAATATCGAAGAGGAAATCGAGTGTCGATCCGTGCTGGCGGAGTTCGCCGTTGACGCGGGTTTCGAGCACGAGGCCGGCGGCGGGGTCGACCTCGTCCGAGACGACTGGGCCTACCGGGCAGAAGGTGTCGAAGCCCTTGGCCCGCGTCCATTGAGTTGGCTGCCCGTCCTTCTTCTGCAGATCGCGGGCCGTGACGTCGTTGGCCAGGGTGTAGCCGCGTACGTACGAGCCCCACTGGGCGGGCCAGGCGATGGAGTCGCCGCGGGTGGCACGGCGGCCGATGACGAGCGCCAGTTCGCCTTCGTAATCGACGCGCTCGCTCACCGCCGGCATGAGGACCGTGCCGCCGGGGGCGAGCAGCGCGGACGGGGGCTTCAAGAAGAGCAGTGGCTCGTCCGGCGCCTCGTTGCCCAGCTCTTTGGCGTGGTCGCGATAGTTGCGGCCAACGCAGACGATCTTCGAGGGCGTAACCGGCGCCAGCAGCTCAGCCGCGGCCAGCGGCATGGGCTCGAAGCTGAAACTGAAGGAAGTGCTGCGGCCGTGGATGAACCGGAACTCGAAATCCTCGGGCGGCGCAGCGGTCAGGTCCGCGATCCAGAGCTCGCCCTCGCGCTCTTCCACCGCGCCGTAGTGCGGCTGGCCGTCCAGCAGAAAGCGGCAATACTCCATCGGGCTCTCCTCCTGCGCGCCGGTCAGGGCTGGGGGACGACCTCACTGGCTTCGGCCGAGCGCGCGCTCTCGTGGCCGTTCTGGCCGATGGCGGTGACGGCGTAGCGATAGGTGTGGCCGGGCTCGACGCGCTCGTCGCGGAAGGCCGGAGCCACCAGCGGCTCGGCCGGTGAGATGCGCTGCCAGGGCCCCTCGCCCTCGGCGCGGTAGACGGCGTAACCGGCCAGGCTGGTCTCGATGTCGGGCTGCCAGCTCAGGTCGATGACGGGGGCTGGCCCGTTCGCCTCGGCGGAAGCCACGGCGGCCAGCGACCCCGGCGCGGCAGGCGGGAAGATGTCGCGCGCCTCCACCCGGATGGGCTCGGAGAGCGGGCCGGCAAGCTCCAGCGTCTGGCCCTCCGCCGGGACGCGCGCCACGCGCTGAGCGCGGTACTCGTAGGTCTGGCCGAATCGGATCGAGGCGTCCATCGCGCGCCCCGGGTGGGCAGTGTCGTCCACCAGCAGGCTCTGCTCGACGGGCTCGGGTTGCGGCGCCAGCAGCCCGTTTCCAGGCTTCCCCGCGGGGGTCAGCAGGCGGCGGTGCAGGCGGACGACGGAGGCTGGCGGTTCCGCGGCGGGGGCCGTCCAGGCCAGGGCCACGCCATCCTTGCGCAGCTCGGCGCGCAGACCGGCCACCGGCGTCGGCGCCTCGCCAGCCAGCACCGTGGCGGCATTCGACAAGCCAGCCGAGCGCCCGTTGCGGTTCTTCAGTTCGACAAAGTAGCTCAGCGGGCGCGGCGCACCGGTGGCCAGCGCCGCGGGCAGAGAATCCGTGAAGGCGCCGTCGGCGCCGGGCCCAAGCACGATCTCCGCACCCTCCGTCTCGCAGCCCTCGCTCGCCTGGCGCCGGCAGACGCGGACGGCAATAGCCTGCTTGATCGTCACCTTGTCCGTGGTGCGGCGCGGCATCTTCCAGCTCAGCGTTACCTGGTTGCCCTGGCGCACCGCGGCCAGGTCGGCGACGGGCTCCGGCAGCTTGAGCGAGGGCGGCAGCGGAGCCCCCGGCGTGCCACAACCTGTCATCGCCACCGTCAGACCCAGCGCCAGCGCACCCGCCGCCAGCGTTCCCGCCATCCCCTGCGCGCTTGCCCTCAAGTTCATCCGCTCCAGTCTATCGAATCTGCCGCCGTCCCCGCTCTTTCTCGTGCCGTCTGCTGCCGGGTGGCCGATCACCCCGCCTTAAAGAAAACCGAACACCCGGCCCCCGCCCGCCGTCTTCACCATTAGAAAGGGGATAACGGCATTGGACGGCGCCACCGACAGCGAGTTCGCGCAGATGGTTCTTCGCAACGCGGACTTCGTCCATCGCGTGGCCTACGCCGTCCTCGGCAACGCGCACGACGCCGAGGATGCCGCCCAGGAGACCTTCTTCAAGCTCTTCCGCAACGACGGCTGGCGGCGGATGGAACAGGAACGCGCGTTTCTGGCCCGCACGGCCTGGCGCGTGGCGCAGGAC
>JBAVMZ010000116.1:0-5663 GCA_049690595.1 Occallatibacter sp.
GGTGCGCCTGAGCGGATCAGGCGGGGAGGGTGGATTCGCCGATGGGCTCGGCGGGCGGGGCGCTGAGGCCCTGGCGGAGGCGCTCGCGCTCCTCCTCGGTCATCTGCTTGCCTTTGCACTTGGCGTAGCGCTGGCCGTGATCGCCGCCGCCACCGCCAGCCCAACTGCCGAAGAGAATGCGGCAGAGCAGCAGCAGGCCCAGGGCCTGCCAGAAGCCGACGGTGTGCCAGCCGGTGATGGGCGGGACGAGCCAGTTCCAGAGCGACTCGACCAGCCAGCCGCAGAGACCGGTGATGAGGACGGCGGCGGGCGGGGCAACAAAAAAGATCCATTTCTTCTTCATGGGGTTCCTCATTTCTTCAGGGAATCGCGGTAAACGCTCTCGAGGCGCTGGCGCAGGTTGAGGACCGCGTAGCGCTTGCGGGCGAGCAGGGTGTTGAGGTTGACGCCGGTTTCGGCGGCGAGCTGGCGGAAGCCGCGGCCCTCGATCTCATGCGCCACGAAGACCGCGCGCTGCTCGGCGGGCAGCGAGGCAATGGCGCGCTCCAGCTCCGCAATCAGCTGGCCGCGCAGGTAAAGCGCCTCCGGGCCGGCATCGGGCGAGGGCAGCAGCTCCTCGAAGCGCAGCAGCTCGCCGTCCTCGTCCACGGCTGCCGCATCGCTGAAGTTCTCCGGCTTCTTCTTGCGGAAGAGGTCGGTGATGCGGTTGCGAGCCACGCGGTAGAGCCAGGCGGTGACGTAGTCGATGGGCTTGAGCAGGCGGTGCGCCTCGACCAGTTCGTAAAAGACCTCTTGCACGAGCTCTTCGACGTCGGCCTCGTTCGGCACGCGGCGGCGGA
This sequence comes from Occallatibacter sp., assembly GCA_049690595.1. Taxonomy (GTDB): domain Bacteria; phylum Acidobacteriota; class Terriglobia; order Terriglobales; family Acidobacteriaceae; genus Telmatobacter. The sequence continues at coordinate 840 of JBAVMZ010000116.1, forward strand.
TGAAGCTGCGGAGCCGGCCGCTTTCGGCCGCCATCACTGCCGCGATCTGCCGGTCCTGGTCCATCGTCGCTTCCATTGTCCGCGCCCTCACTTGGCTTACACAGAGGAAAACGGATGGCGGGCTGGATTATTGTATTTTTCGCGGCGATGGCCACCTCCGGTGGGGGGTGGCGCCTGCGGCGCGAACTGTGGCCTATTGAGTACAGTCCCTCCCCGGTCCCCAAGTGCGAGGGACCGGGGGCACCCTCAGCAAGATAGAATCCCTCATGAGATCGGGGCCACCTGCCGCGAAATCAACGAATTCAAGTGCAAGAGTTGGGCGCCCCAGGGGTCTGTGCTTTCCCAGGTCCCCAAATGCGAGGGAGTTGGAGGTCCCAGTTCTTATGCTTTAATCAGCTGCCCCCTGGGACCTGGGCCATCCGCCCCGATTGACATGTCCGACTCCCGTGCGTAGGATACGGCTAATTCCTTGGCTCGCATTCCCCAACCGTTCCGTTCTTCCCCTCCGTTCTTTTCTTCCTCTCGGTTGTTTTCTCTGCGCGCTCATTGAAGCAAGCATCCGAGCGCCGTAGGAGAACGAATCTGGCGGAAGAGACCTCAAGGAGTGTGCTATGCGATTCCCCCGCAGGTTCTCCCCGTTGTCTGGGAGCGATTCTCCGACCTACAGCCGGCAGGGCGCTACGGCCGGCAGGGCGCTGATCCTGGTGCTCGTGTGGATGGCAGCCGCGAGTTGTGCGGCGTTCGCGGCTTCGGCTTCGGCTACCACCACAACGCTGGCGGTGACCTCGGGCGGCAGTCCGGTCACGACGGTGGCATCGGGGAGCGTGGTCACGCTGACCGCAACGGTCAAGGCCGGCTCCACGCCGGTATCTCCAGGCCAGGTGAACTTCTGCGACGCGAAGGCGGCCCACTGCGAGGATGTCCATATTCTCGGCACGGCGCAGTTGACCAGCGCGGGGAGTGCCACGTTCAAGTTCCGGCCGGGGATTGGCAGCCACAGCTACAAGGCCGTCTTCGCCGGGACGAAGAAGGATGCGGGTAGCGCGTCGGCGACCGCGGCGTTGACGGTGACACACACGGGGCTCTATCAGACTGTGACTGTACTTCTCCAAGACACTTATCCCACGATCACTGCGACGGTGGGCGGCAATGGCAGCGCGGCGCCTACGGGCGCGGTCACGTATCTGGATACCGGTAACGGCAATGCGGTGCTGGGCACGGCGAAGCTGGGCGCGGGCACGGCGGGGCTCAGCTTTCTGAACAGATGGGGAGGATCGGGCGATAACTACTCTTCCATCGCGGCGGGCGATTTCAACGGGGACGGGATCCCGGACCTGGCCACGGCCAGCTATTTTGACGACACGCTGACAATTCTGCTGGGCAACGGCGACGGGACCTTCACGGCAGCGAGGGCCAGCCCGGCAACGGGCGAATGGCCCGTGTCCATTGTGGCGGCGGACTTCAACGGGGACGGGATCTCGGATCTGGCCACGGCCAACTCTTACTACAGAACGGTGACAATTCTGCTGGGCAACGGCGACGGGAGCTTTACGGCCGCGAAGGGCAGCCCGGCAACGGGCCAATCCCCCTCCTCCATCGTGGCGGCGGACTTCAACGGGGACGGGATCCCGGACCTGGCCGTGGCCAACCATGGCGACGACACTGTGACGATTCTGCTGGGCAATGGCGACGGGAGCTTTACGGCCGCGAAGGGCAGCCCGGCAACGGGTCAATCCCCCTCCTCCATCGTGGTGGCGGACTTCAACGGGGACGGGATCCCGGACCTGGCCGTGGCCAACTTCGACTATATTAACGGCGCGGTGACAATTATGCTGGGCAACGGCGATGGGAGCTTTACGGCCGCGAAGACCAGACCGGCAACGGGCAGTGGACCCCAGGCCATCGCGGCGGCGGACTTCAACGGGGACGGGATCCCGGACCTGGCCGTGGCCGACAATGGAGACGACACGGTGACAATTCTGCTGGGCAAAGGCGACGGGACGTTTACGGTGGCGAAGGAGAGACCGGCAACGGGCAGCGAGCCCGGCTATATTCTTGCAGCGGACTTCAACGGGGACCGCATCCCGGACCTGGCCGTGACCAACTGGGACGGCGACACGACGACAATTCTGCTGGGCAACGGCGATGGAACCTTTTCCGTCGCTCCTCTTGTCGGTACTTTTACTGGCTTTGCCATGGGCGCGATCGCGGCGGGGGACTTCAACGGGGATGGCATCCCGGATCTGTTCTCAGCACAGTGGGCAGCGACGGCATGGCTGGAGGAAACTCAAACCGCCACCACGGCTGGATTTGCCCTGCCCGTGGCCAGCATGGCACTGGGCACGCACCAGGTGGCTGCAAGCTATGCGGGGAACGGCGCCTACGCGCCCAGCGCCTCCAGCCCCATACGGGTTGGCGTGTATGTGCCGGCCGCGCCCACCTTCTCACTGCCGGGGGGCGAATACGTCAAGCCGCAGTCGCTGACCATCTCCGAGACCACACCCGGCGCGAAGATCTACTTGACGACGGATGGAAGCCCCCCGACGATCCATTCCGCGCCGTACACGGGCGCGATCGCGATCGACAAGAACGCAACCATCCGCGCTACCGCCGTAGCTTCAGGCTACGCCGGCAGTCCGGTAACCGCGGCCAAATACGCCATCCAGGCGCCCGCGCCGGTCCTCTCGCCAGGGACGGGAATCTACGCCACGCCGCAGTGGGTGACCCTTTCGGACAGCATGGCGGGGGCGGCGATCTACTACACCATCGACGGAAGCAGACCGACGACAAGTTCGACGCCGTACAAGGGCAAGATCAAGGTGAGCGGCAAGGAAACGATCAGGGCCATTGCGGCGGCGGCGGGATATGCCAATAGTCCGCTTGCATATGCCGATTACGTGATCAAGTAATTTGGCCAATGGATGTGTGGCGCACGGCGGGCGGCCCGGGCGCGGGGTCATCAGGCTCAAGCACAAGGGGTCGAGGGAAAGCGCGGGCGGGGACGCCCGCGCTACAGCCGGCCGGGAGGCCAGCGCTACTGTCTCGTGGCTCGCGGGCCAGTGGCACCGGCTTAGGACTGACCACTGGTCACTGATCCCTGACCACTGATCCCTGATCCCTGATCGATCGCTGTTCCCTGTTTCCTGATCGCCTGCTGCTCACTCCGCCTGGTAGCGGTGCAGGCGGCCGAGCCCGTTGAAGGCGGCGACTTTGTAGCACTCGGCCAGCGTGGGGTAGTTGAAGACGGTGTCGATGAAGTAATCGATCTGGCCGCCCATGGTCATGACGGCCTGGCCGATGTGGACCAGTTCGCTGGCGCCCTCGCCGATGATGTGGACGCCGAGGATGCGGCGGGTGTAGCGGTCGAAGAGGAGCTTGAGGCGGCCGGTGGTGTCGCCGCGGATCTGGCCGCGGGCGGTCTCGCGGTAGTAGGCCATGCCGACTTCGTATGGGGCGTCCTCGGCGGTGAGCTGCTCCTCGGTCTTGCCGATGAAGCTGATCTCGGGGATGGTGTAGATGCCGTAGGGGTAGAAGCTGGGGTTGGTGGTGGTGGCGCGGTCGTTGAATGCGCGTGCGGCGGCGATGCGGCCCTGCTCCATGGAGACCGAGGCGAGCGAGGGGAAGCCGATGACGTCGCCGACGGCGAAGATGTGGGGGACCTTGGTCTGGAAGTGCTCGTTGACGGGGATGCGTCCGCGGGAGTCGGCTTCAAGGCCGGCGGCGGCGAGGTTGAGATCGTCGACGGCGCCCTGGCGGCCGACGGCGTGGAGCAGCACGTCGCCGGAGACGCGCTTGTTGCTCTGCAGGTTGGCGACGACGGTGCCGAGGGTGAGCTCGTCGACGCTCTCGACCTCTTCGCCGAGGCGGAAGGTGACGCGGGCGTCGCGCAGGTGATAGCTGAGCGCCTCGACAATCTCCTGGTCGGCGAACTCGAGGATGCGGGGGCGCTTTTCGATGAGCGTGACGCGTACGCCGAGGATGGCGAACATGCAGGCGTACTCGACGCCGACGACGCCGCCGCCGACGACGACCAGCGAGCGGGGCAGCTCGGGCAGGCTGAGGATCTGGTCGCTGTTGACAATGGTGCGGCCGTTGACGGGCACCTTGGCCGAGGAGGCAGGGCGGGCGCCGACGGCGAGGATGATGCGCTCGGAGGAGAGCGTGGTCTCGGTCTGCGGGCCTTCGATGCGAATTTCGTTGGGGCCGGCGAAGCGGGCGATGCCGTGGATGACGTCGACGCCGTTGCGCGAGAGCTGGGCCTCGGTGACGTCCACCTCGGTCTTGACGACGGCCTGGACACGGAAAGCCAGGTCGGCCATGGTGATCTTTTCCTTGACCCTGTAATTGACGCCGTAGACGGCGCGGTAGTTGTAGCCGGAGAGGTGGAGGACGGCCTCGCGCATGGTCTTGGAGGGGATGGTTCCGGTGTTGATGCAGACGCCGCCGACGACGGAACGCGCTTCGACGACGGCGACGCGCTTGCCCATTTTGGAGGCGGCGACGGCGGCGCGCTGGCCGCTGGGTCCGGAACCGATCACGATCAGGTCATAGGGTACGGCGCTCATGCGACTGGACTCTCCTGGGGTGAGTCAGGTGGGCGCCTGGCGGGCGCCGTGCGATGCTCCACAAGGGGAGGCTACCACAGGGCGGGCTGAAAGCGGTCAAGGAGAGAGAACGCGCGGGCAGCGCGGACGCGGCGCGTGGCAGACGGAGGCCGCTGCGGCGGGCAAAAGAACGCTGCCGGAAGGGACTCTGGCAGCGCGGAGGGAAGCCTGGCTTTGGCGGCCGGGCAGGCGCGGGGCCTGCCTCGGCTCAGGATTGGAC
>JBAVMZ010000117.1:0-6935 GCA_049690595.1 Occallatibacter sp.
ACCCTGACCGCTTCACGCCTGGCGCGGCCCCCACCCCGGCTCCCGCCACTGCCACGCCGGCCACACCCGCTCCCGCCGCCGCCCCGCCTGCAAAGCCTGCGGCAAAGTCGGCCCAGAAGCCGGCCCAGAAGCCCGCCCCGCGTCCGGCCGCCAAGAAAACGCCGCAGACCACGCCGCCGAGGGAGCCCTGACCATGTCCCTTCTGGGCGCCGAGTACCGGCGCGATCTGGAAATCCGCCGCTACCCCTTGCTGGTCTACGCGCTCGTCCCCCTGGCCGCACTGGTGCTGCAGGCCTGGCTGCCGCGCCTGCTGCTCGGCTACACCTGGTTCGACCTCCCGCTGGTCGTCACCGTCTACTTCGCTCTCGGCCGCCGCAGCCCCATCCAGGGAACGCTCATGGGCGCGGGCATGGGCCTCTTCGAGGACGCGCTCTCGCACCACGCCCTCGGCGTCAACGGCATCGCCAAGACCGTGGCAGGCTTCCTGGCCGCCTCAGTGGGCATCCGCATCGACGTCGAGAACCACACCATCCGCCTCCTGCTCAATTTCCTGCTCTCGCTGCTCTCCAGCGCGATCTACGTCTTCATCTACCGCTGGCTCCTCGGCCTCAGCCTCGAGTGGAGCTGGCTGGCCGAGCTGATGAAGGCCATCGGCAACTCCGCCATCGCCCTGGTGCTCTTCCCGCTGCTGGACAGGACGCAGTTGAGGGACTGAGGGACCAGGGACTGAGGGACTCAGGGACTCAGGGACCAAGGGACTAAGGCACTAAGGGACTGAGGGACTGAGGGACTGGAGACAGGGGCGGCGTTTTCACCCCGAGCCAGCTGCGGCCGGGCGGCCCGGCAGTGTTAACCTTGTTCCGTCCAGAATCCAAGCCAGGGTGCAAGCATGAAAACCTGCCCGCATTGCAGCACCGGATTTCCCGACAGCCTCACCACCTGCCCCACTCACGGCGGGCCGCTGAACGAGATTCGCGAGCTCAAGCCCGGCATGGTCATCCGCAAGACCTACCGGATCGTGCGAAAGCTGGGCAAGGGCGGCATGGGCACGGTCTACCTGGCCGAGCAGATCCTGATGAAGCAGCCGCGCGCGCTCAAGTTCCTCTCCGAGGAGCTGAGCCAGGACGAGCGCTTCACCAGCCGGTTTGTCCGCGAGGTGCAGGCGCTGCATCAGGTCAGGAGCCGCAACGTCGTCGACTGCGGCGACCTGGAGCCTGCCGAGGACGACTCGCTCTTCTTTCCCATGGAGTTTGTCGACGGCCCGGACCTCAGGGACTTTCTCAGCCAGGCGGGCGGGCCGCTGGATGTGAAACTCGCCCTCGAAATCGTCCGCAGCATCGCCGAGGGGCTGGGCGCGGCGCACGCCAAAGGGATGGTCCATCGCGACATCAAGCCCGAGAACATCCTCATGGCGCACGAGGGCGACGTCTGGGTGCCCAAGATCGCCGACTTCGGCATCGTGGCCGTCAAGGAGGGCAGCACCGCGTATACCCGGACCGGCGGCACGCTGCTGACCATGGCCTACGCCGCCCCCGAGCAGTGGCGCGGCATGAAAGCCGCCGACCTCGACGGCCGCACCGACATCTACGCGCTCGGCGGCGTCCTCCACGAGATGCTCACCGGCCAGACAGTCTTTGAGGCCGAGAGCTACGAGGGCTGGTCCTTCCAGCACCAGAAGGCCACGCTCCGGCCGCCGAGCAGCCTGCGCCCCGAGCTGGCCGAGTGGAAGGGCCTGGATGCGTTGGTCCTGCGGATGCTGGCCAAGGAGCGCGACCAGCGGCCCGCGGATGTGGCGGAGCTGTTGGGGCTGATGGATACGGTGCTCCTCAGGCCGGCAAGGGAAGGCCGAGGTCCCGTGCCCAGGCCGTCGCCGGGGAAACACCGGCCGGATGGAGGGCAGCAGCGCCAAGGGGCCGAAAGCCCGCCGCCTCGGCGGCTTCCGCGCTGGATTTGGGCCGGGGCGGCGTCCGCGCTGGTGCTGGTGGCGCTCGCCCTGGGGTTTGGCTCGGTGTGGCTGACGTCGAGGCGCACGCAGCCCGCGCCGCAGACCGCACCGCAGCCCGTTGTGAACAGGCCGGAAAGCAGTCCACGGACTCTGCAAGGCCACACGAGTTCTTTCCCTTCCGTAGCCTTCAGCCCGGATGGCCGCACCCTGGCCTCCGGAAGCTGGGACGACACCATCAAGCTCTGGGATGCGGCCAGCGGCAGCCTGCTGCGCACCCTGCAAGGCCACACGAGTTCTGTCCTTTCCGTAGCCTTCAGCCCGGATGGCCGCACCCTGGCCTCGGGCAGCGATGACCACACCATCAAGCTCTGGGATGCGGCCAGCGGCAGCCTCCTCCGCACCCTGCAAGGCCGCGGCGGCTTTGTGGATTCCGTAGCCTTCAGCCCGGATGGCCGCACCCTGGCCTCGGGAAGCTGGGACAAGACTATCAAGCTCTGGGATGCGGCCAGCGGCAGCCTGCTGCGCACCCTGCAAGGCCACACCAGTGTGGTCGAGTCCGTAGCCTTCAGCCCGGATGGCCGCACCCTGGCATCGGGAAGCTTCGACAACACCATCAAGCTCTGGGATGCGGCCAGCGGCAGCCTCCTCCGCACCCTGCAAGGCCGCGGCGGCTTTGTGGATTCCGTAGCCTTCAGCCCGGATGGCCGCACCCTGGCCTCGGCCAGCGATGACAGCACCATCAAGCTCTGGGATGTCTCCGGCGTGGATCGATAGCGCCGCCACTCCAGCCCCGAACTTCAGCCCCTCGCGCCAAACGCTGTATCCTAAAGGCGCAGGATGATGTATTCCCCCATAGGCAACCGCGGAGAGAAAATCCCCACCGTCAAGCTGGCGGTGGTGCAGTGGGGAATCCTCGTCATGATGCTGGCGCTCTCGGCCGGCCTCTGGCGGCTGCAGATTCTGCGCGTGGACGACTTCCGCCTGCAGGCCGAGCAGAACCGCATCCGCAAGGTGCCGGTGCTGGCCGCGCGCGGCAAGCTCTTCGACCGCGAGAGCCGGCTGATCGTGGACAACTATCCCTCGGTCTCCTGCTTTCTGGTGCGTGGCGAGGCGGGCCGGGACATCGACGCCGACCTGCCGCTGATCGCCCACGGGCTGAGTCTGGACGTGGAGCAGTTGCGCGCCACGCTCAAGCGCTTCAAGGCCGCGCCGGGCTACCAGCCGATTCCCATCAAGCAGGACATCACGGCGGACGAGCAGGCCTTCATCGAGTCGCACCGCAACGAGTTGCCGGAGCTGGAAACGATCGACGAGGAGCGGCGGCTCTATCCCCGCGACGGCTTTGCTTCCCACCTGATCGGCTACGTGGGCGAGGTGAGCGAAGAGGACCTGAACCAGACGCGCTACGCCGCCTACGAACCGGGCGACGTGGTGGGCAAGGCGGGTGTGGAGGAGACCTACGACGAGTTGTTGCGCGGGCTGGACGGCTCGCGCGATGTGATCGTGGACAGCCACGGCCGCGAGCTCGGCTACCTGCACACGGAGCACTCGACGCCGGGCCAGGACCTGCGGCTGACCATCGATAACGACCTGCAACGCGCCGCCGAGCTGGCGCTGGGCAACCGCAACGGCGCCATCGTGGCCATGGACCCGCGCAACGGCGAGATTCTGGCGCTGGTCTCGCGCCCCAGCTTCGACCCCAACGCCTTCTCCATCCGCATCAACCGCGGCGACTGGAACCGGCTGATCACCGACCCCGACCATCCGCTGATGAACAAGGCCATCCAGGCGCAGCTCGCGCCGGGCTCGACCTTCAAGATCCTGATGTCGGTGGCCGGATTGCAGGAGGGCGTTGCGCAGAACCTGAAGGTGAACTGCACCGGCGGCTGGGGACCGTACGGATTCTTCCACCACTGCGACGAGCACCACGGCGCGGTGGACATCCACAACGCCATCCCCTTCTCCTGCGACACCTTCTATTACCAGCTCGGCGACCGGCTGGGCATCGGGCGCATTGCCGACTACGCCACCCGCTTCGGCTATGGGCAGAAGACGGGCATCGACCTGCCCGGCGAGCAGGCCGGGCTGATGCCCTCGGCGCAATGGAAGCTCAAGAACTACCACGCCAAGTGGTACCCGGACGAGACGCTGGACGTTGCCATCGGGCAGGGCGCGGTGGAGGCCACGCCGCTGCAACTGGCCCGCATCATCGGCGGGATTGCTTCAGGCGGCCATCTGGTGCGGCCGCACGTGGTCTTCCCGGACCAGTTGCCCGCCGGCTTCCGCAAGGCGTTGATCGAGAGCTTTCCCGGCTCGGGCGATGTGGATATCCCCATCGACCCGGAGAACTGGGTGACCATCACCGACGGCATGGCCGAGGTGACGCAGCCGGGCGCATTTCACACCGCCGGCTCGGCGCATCTCGAAGGCATCGACCTGGCCGGCAAGACGGGCACCGCGCAGTTGATGAGCCACCAAGCCCTGGACCGCACCACCAAGGGCCGCTCGACCTATCCCAATGTCTGGTTTGTGGGCGTGACGCCGCGCCGCAACCCGGAGCTGGTGGTGGCCGTGCTCTGGCAGAACGGCGAGTTCAGCTACTACCCGGCGCGGATCGGCGCCAAGGTGGTGGCCGCCTATGTGGAGAAGCAGCGCCGCATTGCGCACAACCTTGTCCCGGCGAAGACGGACAAGCCGGTCGAGGTGGGCGCCCTCTGGACCACGCCGCCACCGGCGAACGCCGCGACGGCCGCGCCCTCCACCCGGCTTCGTGGCGGCCGCTTCCTGGTGGACGCAGCCGGCAATCTGCTCGCCGCCGGCACGCCAGCATCGCACCCCCCCACCCCCGGCTCAACCCACGGAGCAACCCGGTGACCGCCATGCGCCGCATCCTCAGCTTCCGCGACTTCGACTGGCCACTCCTGGTGTTGGTGCTGGTGCTCTGCGCCATCTCGGTGACGGAGATCTACACGGCCACGTTGCACACCAAGTATGCCGGCTTCCACACCAAGCAGATATCCTGGCTCCTGGTCGGGCTTGCCGTCATGTTCCTGGTCTCGAAGGTCGACTATCACAAGCTCATCGACTTTGTGCCCTGGGCGTACGGGGTCTTCCTGGTCTTCCTGGTGGCGGTGAAGATTCCGGGAATCGGCCACAAGGCGCTGGGCGCACGGCGATGGATCAAGCTGGGCCCGATGCTCTTCCAGCCCTCGGAATGGATGAAGCTGATCCTGATCCTGATGGTGGCGCGCTACTTTGCCAACCTGGGCGGCCGGTCGCTCACCTGGCGGGAGATGTTCAAGGCGATCGCCCTGGTGGGGGTTCCCATGGCGCTGGTGCTGATCCAGCCCGATCTGGGAACTTCGCTCACCTATGTTCCCATCCTGGTGGCCGGGCTCTTCCTGGGCGGCATCAGCGTCAAGCAGGCTATCACCCTTGTCATGGCCGCCGTGCTGTTGATCGGGGTGGGATGGTCGAGCGGCAAGATGCTGAAACCCTATCAAAAAGCTAGACTTACCAGCTTTGTCAACCCGGACAACGACCCCCGCGGCTCGGGCTACCAGATTCGCCAGTCGCTGATTGCGGTGGGTTCGGGGGGTGTCTGGGGCAAGGGCGCGGCACAGGGAACGCAGACTCAGGGGGACTTTTTGCCCATTCCCCACGCCGATTTCATCTTCGCCGCCTTTGGCGAGGAGCACGGCTTTGTGGGCGCGATCTTTGTCCTGCTGCTATACTTTTCCATATTGATGCGTTTGATTCAAAACGCTCAGACAGCCGCAGACCTGTCCGGTTCCCTGATTATCATGGGGGCAGTGGCTGTGTTGACCTTCCAGATCGCGGTCAACGTGGGCATGGTCATCGGGTTTATGCCCGTCACCGGAATCCCTTTACCGTTAATGAGTTACGGTGGATCTTCGGTATTGTTTACGTTCCTGGCGCTGGGCACGGCCATGAATATCCGCATGCGCCGGTTCGTGAACTGAGACGTACACGCAGCTTTGCCTCCTGCGGCGCCGGAGCGGTTCGGCGAACAGGAGTGGGATTTTCAAGTTTTATTCGCCGGCCAGGCGAGACGTTTCGCTCGTCCCGGCAGGATTGGGTTCATGAGCACGCAGAGACGGGCAAGCCGTTGGCAGCGTACACCTTACACGGAGCAAGCCGGATACTGGGCCTGGCCTTTCGCCGCCCCGGCCGCCTTAGCCGTATGTGAGAACGCCAGCGGTCGAACGGCCCCGCCGGAGCCTCCGGGCCAGTGGGTCACAAACTCTCTGCAAGTGGGTCACCGTATGGCTGAATTTGTCCGGCGGCATCTCCGCCTGGGTACGCCGCCCTCCAGGGCTGGCGGTTCGTCTCCCGGACTGTTGCCGGCCTTGCGCGGTTCTTCCCTCCTGCTTATCCCCTCCCCTTCCGGTTTCGCGCGTCTTCGTCCCGTCTTGCCGCAAGTCCCGGCAGCCTCAGTGCGCCGGGCGGAAAGGTACGATGGCAAAAGAGATATGTATCTCCGGCACGCCGCATGAGACGCGGCTTGCGATTCTCGAAGACGACCAACTCGCGGAGATTTATTACGAACGCGAAAACGAGTACACGCTGGCGGGGTCGATTTACAACGGCCGCGTCACCCGCGTCCTGCCCGGCATGCAGTCGGCTTTTGTCGACATCGGCCTGGAGCGGGACGCCTTCCTGTATGTAACCGACTTCCTCGAACTCGAGGACCAGGAAGAGACCGACGAGGTGGAGCGCGCCTCTGCAACCGGCGGGACCCTGGCTCCGCGCGAGGTGCGCCACAGCGGCGTTGGGCAGGAACGCAGCCCGCGGCCCGAGCGGCCGGAGCGCCAGGAACGGACGGAGCAACCTGAGCGTCCGAGCCGAGATCGCCGTCCCGCGTCTCAGCCAGAGGCCCCCGTGGCGGCGAAAGAATCCATCGTGATCGCTTCGGAGCCGGGCGCGGAATTCGCATCGCCCGAGACGGGGCGGGAAGACACCGCGGGTG
>JBAVMZ010000118.1:0-2476 GCA_049690595.1 Occallatibacter sp.
TAGAGCGCGTCCTCGGCGCCGGGGTCCGACAGGTTGAACCAGTGCTGCAGAAAGTAGATGCGCAGCATAATCCGGAGTCCGACCGGGTGACGCCCCTTGCCCGCCTTGGGGTAATACGGCTCGATCAGAGCTTCGATCTCGCCCCAGGGAACCGCCGTCTTCATAGTGTTGAGGGCTGCTCCCGGCGGCTGGCCCGGGCAAACTCCTCAAAACTCGGCTGGCAGGCAAATGTTATCTGGCGTATCGCGTTTTCGCTCTACCTACAATTCTAAGCAATGGAGACGCGGCCGCTGGGCTTGATCAGAGGTCCCCTAAAAGAACTATCTTGATTGGCGGGTGGGGCGGGCGGCCCCGGTCCTGTAAGAGACCGGAAAATGCAGAGCTAGACCCTGGAAAGAGACTCTACGCCCGGTCCGGCTCCGCGAAGAGATTGGCCAGGACGACGCGGATTGGAGTATTCGGGACGGTCAGATCGCCCGACTCGACCGGATGCAGGCCGAAGCGCTGCGGTCATGGCGCTGCGCGTGGCCGGGCCGACAATCCAAAGAAGGAGGCGTGCCGCCCACCTTCTGGCATTTTGCCCTGGCGGGTTTCACCCTCCCGCTGAATACTCCTGACTTTCGCGATCTTCCGGCTGCGCCGGAAGATCGCGCTTTTCCGGGCACACCGGCCACCTGCCAATCCCACCTCCCGGAGTCGGAATCTACTTGGACACAGGCAGCGATTGGGTACTCAGCCTTGTCCAGGACACGTCGTTCCAATGAGCCGACGAGTCCCAGTATGTGGCCAGGTGACTGCCGCTCTGATGATTGCAAAGGGTCTCGGTTACACCATCCTTGCACGATGTCCACGTCTCGCACAGCGAGTTGTCCGGATCCGGGGTAGACGACCCCGTGCAACCACTGTAATACCCAAAGGTCTCGATATTTGCCACCGCGCCCACGAGCCCCAATCCAGTGGTGGAAACCCCACCTTGATAAAGGACGAAGGAGGTATCCTGCTGCTCCTCCCACTCAACGATGGTAATTGGGCGCTTGATGTTGGGGCAGGTGCACGCCGTGTTGTCCGAGGGCGGCATGGTGGCGCCGCCAGCCCCAGGGTCGGATCCGGTAACACAGCGGAAGTCGACCAGCGCCGCGGCAGCTATCACGTCGGAGGCTTGGCAGGCCAGTGCATAGCCGAGGGCGGCGCCATTGGAGCCACCGCTGGCGTACACGCGCGTGGCATCCAGGTTGGTATTGGCCTGGAGCCAGGCGATGATGTCCCGCGCGAACTGCACATCGTTGTAGCCGTCGCAGCAATACCCCCCGTTCCAGAGCAGGTTCGAGTCTCCGGACTCGGGGTAAACGACGATGCAGCCCACCGTGTCGCACTTCCCCTTCCAGCCCGACATGCCCTCCATGTAGCTGGCGTCGACTCCCGCTGGATGAAAATCGAGAATCGCCGGCATGGCAACGCTTCCCGTATAGCCTGTGGGGATGTGGACGATGAATGTGCGGCTCATCCCACTCGAGGTAATGCTCTCGTTGTAGTCGCCCGGCGTCAGACCTGCGGTGGCCGGCGCCGTGATGGTGAAGGTCTGGGTGCTCTTGGTCCCGCAGGAGTTGGTGTAAGTGGCCGTATAGGTGTTAGCTCCGGCACTCAGCTTGATGTTATCGATCTCTCGCGCGGTGGAGGTGAAGCCGTTCGGTCCACTCCAGGACCACGATCCGCCGTTCAGCGGCTGCGGCCCAAGGTCGACCGTCGCCGAGGTGGAAGCGACCGAGGCGCTTGCCTCCTCGACCCAGGCGCCGTTCGTGTTGATATAAGGAATGATCGCGGTGGCCGCGCAGGTGCCTCCGCTGCCGCTGGAACCCCCGCTACAACCCGTGGCCGCCGTGGCGATCACGGCAGCCAGAACGATCCCAAGGATGCTGAAGATGCGGTGCTTCATGGTGCGCCCCTCGATGAAGATGTTAGACCGGTCCCAGAATTCACGTGCCCCTGTTGCATCGTGCAAGGTGGCATTTCCTTAAGGAAGATGCCACTTGAGAGCACTGCTTTCGGGGTACAGCTATGCTGGAACCGGTATAGCGCGGCTGGCGGCCGAAGAAGATGTCAGACTGCTGGATTCTGACCACCATTGTAGCTTGGCGGGTGGCCCCTGTCAGGGTGCCCTGTTCGACAAACCTTGAGGGTGCCCCCGGTCCCTCGACCGAAGAAGGTCGCGCTTGAGATCGGCGCTTCCTGACGGCTACCGAGTCAGGTGCGCGGCCAGCTCCGCCCGCGCCACCTTGGTCTGCTCGCCGGTCGCAAAGTCCTTTACAGTCAGTACCCCACTGGCCAGCTCGTCCTCGCCCAGAATGACGATCCGCCGCGCCGTCTTGTCCGCCGCCTCGAAGGACTTCCTCAACCGGAAGCTTCCGTCGCCCAGCTCCACGCTCAGCCCCGCGCGCCGCAGCTCCCGTGCCAGCTTCAGCGCCGCCGCGTTCATCCC
>JBAVMZ010000119.1:0-8693 GCA_049690595.1 Occallatibacter sp.
GGATGAACCTGGGCGCGCTGCTGCGCGAGCAGGGACGAGAGGTCTACGCCGAGCCAGCCCTGCGCCGCGCGGTGGAGCTGCGGCCGGACATGATCTCGGGCTGGCTGAACCTTGCCATCCTGGAGCGGGAGCGCCGCCGCCCTGCCGAAGCGGAGGCTTTGCTGCGGCGGGCCTTCGCGCTCAACCCGGAGCAGGTGGAGACGCTCGTGGCCTGGTGTCAGTTCCGCGCCGCCGAGCGCGACCTGACCGGCGCCCGTGGCTGGCTGCGTTGGGCGCTGGCCCGCAACCCGGTACACCCGGAGGCGATCAACATGCACGGTATTCTGCTCCACGGCGAAGGACGGCTCAGCGAAGCGGTCGAGACCTTTGCGCAGGCGGAGGCGCTGGGCCATTGCGCCGCCATTTCGAACCGCGGCAATGCGCTGCTCGACATGGAGCGCTTCGACGCGGCGCTGCGCGCCCACGAGACCGCCGTCGCGCACGACCCGGAGAGCCACGGCGCCCGCTACAACCTGGCGCTGACCCGGCTGCGGCTGGGCGACTGGGAGCGAGGCTGGGCCGATTACGAGGCGCGCTGGCACTTCCGCGAGGTGCATCGCGCCCCGCGCCGGTTCCGGCAGCCGCGCTGGCGCGGCGAGCCGCTGGAGGGCCGCCGCATCCTGCTCCACGCCGAGCAGGGCCTGGGCGATACGATCCAGTTCTGCCGCTATATTCCGCTGGTGGCGGCGCGCGGAGGCGAGGTGATTCTGCAAGTACAGGAACCGGTCGAGCGGCTCCTGAGTTCTCTGGCGGCGGTTCGCGCCGGATGCGCCCGCGTGGCGCGCCTCGGCAACACGCCCCCGCCCTTCGATCTGGAGTGTCCGCTGATGAGCCTGCCGGCGGTATTCGCAACCACGCCGGAGACCGTGCCCTGGGCGGGCGCCTACCTGGGCGCGCCGGCCGCCGACGTTTCGAGCAAGCGGGCCACGTTTCCCACCGCGGGCTCCGCACCCGGCGCCCTGCGCGTGGGCCTGGCCTGGGCCGGCAACCCGCGCTACCGGGCAGACCGCCAGCGCTCCACGGAACTCCGGACGCTGCTGCCGCTGCTGGGGGCGCCGTCCGTGACCTGGGTCTCGCTGCAGAAAGGGCCGGCCGCGGCGCAACTGGGGGCGCTGCCCGGCAGCGTATCCGTCTGGGACGGCTGCTCGACCGACCGCGACCTGGCCGAGACAGCGGCGCTGGTGGCCACGCTCGACCTGGTCGTCACCACCGATACCTCGATCGCGCATCTGGCTGGCGCCATGGGCAAGCCGGTCTGGATTCTGTTGGGGTATCTTGCCGACTGGCGCTGGATGGAGGAGACGGAGTTTACTCCCTGGTATCCCACCGCGCGCCTGATCCGCCAGCGCACACCGGGCGGCTGGGACGAGGTTGTCGAGCGGGTTCTGGATGGGCTAGCAGGCTGTGGTAAAAGTCCAAGTTGCCGAAAAACATCCCTCAGGGGCTAGACCGGTTCCAGAATTCCCGTGCCCTTGCCGGCATCGTGCAAGGTGGCATTTTCTTGAGGAAAATGCCACTTGAGTAAATCGTTTCGGGGTACAGCTATTCTGGAACCGGTGTAAAGCCCGTCGTTTCTTATCGAGCATTTGCGGCACGACTCAAGTCGTGCCCTTTCAAAACCCGACTTTCACCACGGGCTGCTATGGCGGTTCCAGAATAGGTGTGCCCTGGCTGACAGTGTGCAAGGTCGCAGCTCCATGTTGGTCGCGTCGACTTGAGTACTTCGGCTTCGGGATACATCCACTCTGGTCTCGCTGTAGCTCCGCTAACTCCTCTAACCGCCAGCTCCGCTAACGCGGCTAACTCCGCCGCCCCTCAGAAGTTCAGCGTGATCTTCGCCGAGACCGCCCGCGGCGTCACGTAGTGGGTGCCGCTGAAGGTAGAGAGGAAGTTATACAGCGCGTACTTGTTGGTTACGTTGATCGCGGTCACGTCGAGGTTCACCTTGTAGCGATCGGCGTGGAAGATGTTGTCCTGCCCGAGGGATGCGTCGAAGAGGCTGCGCGAAGCCACGCGCGGCGGGTTATGGTCGTCGTTCTCCTTGCCTGGCGCGGGGATGGAGATCAGCGAGGATTTGTACTGCGAGGGCAGGCAGGAGGAGAAGCCCGAGGTGGGCGTGGCCTTGACGCCGTTGCAGACGATCCCCGACTGGAACTGCTGGTCGTAAGAGAGGCCGCTCAGATCGATGGGGGTTGTGCTGTCGGAGGCGAAGGGCATGGCGCCGGCCACGAGGCCCGAGTCGTAGCGCCAGTTCCATCCCGCCCACAGTCCGTTCAGCACGCCGTGTTTGGCGAACTGGTACTGGAGATGGGTGGTCTGGTTGAGTTTCTCGTCGTGGTCGATGCGGAAGGGCAGGCCGCTCTGACCTACCGTGGTTCCCAATCCGCCCACCTGCCCGGGAAAGAAGCGCGCCGCCACGCTGGACAGAACCAGCTCCGCGGAGAGGCCGTGGAAGTTGGGCATGCTGGCGTTGAGGGCGAAGCCGGGGATCTTCGAGTTGTGCCAGTCGATGGGGAAGAAGATGGGGGTGTTGCCCAGCACGCTGAAGTCGAAGCTGTTGTGAGTGTACTTCCAGATGTAGTCGCCGCCCACCACGAAGTAGCGGCCTGCTGCCTGCTGGAATCCCGCGTGAAACTCGTTGCGGAAGCCGGAGGGCAGCGAGGCGGGGACGCAGGGCACCAGCGCTTTGATGACCGCGGAGCCGCAGCCTTCGCTGGAGAGCACCAGGTTCTCGTTGAAGGGCGTTTCCAGGGTCCGCGCGTAGGAGACGCGGAGCACGGTGTTGGTGCGCTTGACGTGGTAACTGACGCCCACGCGCGGCTCGGCCTGGCGGGCCACGGTGAGTCCATTGTATAAGTCGCCGCGGATGCCGACGTTGAAGAGCCAGTTGCCGGCGGTAATCGAATCCTGGATGTAGAGTGCCAGTTCCTTCACGTCGGTGCGGCCGAGGAATGGATAGTTGCCGCTGACCGAGTGCGCACAGCCGTCGCCGGCGGCCGGGGTGGGCCGGGTCAGATCGTAGCAACCCAGCAGCGGCAGAAACGGCGCGGTCGCGTTGGGGTTGGCGGCGGTATTGGGCTGATAGCCGGCGGCGGCGCACTGCGTGGGGTCGGTGAATCCCGGAACCGGGTTGTTGTTCGCGTCCAGGCAGGGCGCATTGAGCGTGGGATCGACGATGCCCAGTCCGAAGCTCTCGCGCAGCAGTGTCTGCTGATAGGTGACGCCGCCCTTCACGTTATGCGCCCCGCGATTCCAGGAGAGGTCGGAGTGGAGACCCAGGTTGGTAAGGCTGCGGCTCTGCGCGACCGTTTCGCGCTGCAGGTCGGCCGGACCAACATCGGAGAGCGGATTGCGGCTGGGGTAGTAGTCGAACTGGTCCTTGCGCACAAAGGCGCCGGCGTTCAGCACGGCCGTGGGATTGAGTACATGGGTCCAGGTGGGCGCCACGTTGAAGGTGCCGATCTTGGCGCGCTGGTCGGTGGCGGGCAGCGAGCCGGAGGTCACGGCGGCGTTGAACTGCGCCGGGTTCAGGTTGTCGAAGCTGTTCGGCGTCTGGAACCAGGAACGGGTGTACCCCAGGTTCAACTGCGCGGTGTCGCTTGTGCTGAAGCGGTAATCCGCGCGGTCGAATACGTTGGTCTCGTTGCCGCGATCGTGAAAGACCTTGAACTCCGGGGGATCGAGAAATCGGCTGGTATCGAGGAAGTTGCCGGCCAGGAAATTCCCCGTCTTCTTGCCGCCGGCGGCCAGATTGAACCCGGTATTCACCGAGCCGAAGGAACCGTAGGAGGTGTAGAGCCTGCCGGTGGGCCGCGGTGTATCGAGGCCCGAGCGGGTGGTCACCTTGATGACCAGGCTGGTCTTGTCGCCGAACTCGGCCGGGGGCGCGCCGCTGATCACTTCGAGCGACTGCACGCTGTCGAGTGGAATCTGGTTGGAGAAGACCTTGCTCTGCTGATCGGTGATGGCCTGGCCATCGACGGAGAAGGAGTTCTGCGCGTGGTCGCCCAGGCCGTGGAAGAGGCCGTTGGAATCGGCCGCCACGCCGGGGCTGGAGAGCGTCACCAGTGAGCTGAGGGAAGACGACTCGCTCTCCAGCGGCAGTTTGTCGAACAGACCGCGGTCCACGTCGGTGTGGAATGTGGGGTCGTTTTCAATCAGATCGCCACCGGCCTCGACCGTTACGGTTTGCGAGGTCCCCGCAACCTGCAGCACCAGCTTGAGATTGACGCCCACCGAGGAGCGGATTTCCAGGCTCTGGATCAAGACGGCGAAGCCCTTGGCCACTACGGTGATGCGGTAGGGGTTGAAGGGAACGTTCGAGAAGACAAATCGGCCGGCGCCGTCGCTGCTCGCCGCGTGGTCGAAGCCGCTGACGTCGTTGCTCAACCGCACGGTTGCGTCGGGAATGACGGCGCCCAATGGGTCGGTCACCGTGCCGCGCACCGTGCCGGCGTTGCCGCTCTGCGCCGCCGCGCCCAGCGCCGCCAGAAACAGAACGGATAGGGGAAGAATATTAAATGCAAACTTGAGGGGAAACCGCATGGAAACTCTCCTGAGGATGACTGAAGGATGGGGAACCGGCCGCGGCCAGCTGCGCTGCGGCATCCTCTGTGCATGGGGACTTTTTTCGTTGCCGCCAGCCTGTTGAAGATGCGCCGGAGCCTCGCCGTCGAAATGGGGCGAGAGCTTGTGGTATCCGGACCTTGGCGGAGAAGCGAAAACTAGCCCAGGCAGCCTGCCGGAGGGGGGCGGGTGTACAGCTTGGAATGGCGATGCCGGACAACCGTGGCCGGCTCGTAGACCGTCGCCGCGGCGGCAATCCTGACCAGCACCATCGCCGTAGCCGCGGCCGCCACCGGCGCCGCCGAGTGCATCGCGATGCACAGCGGGCAGTGGTCGGCATCGCTTGTCTGCACGTGCAGGTGGGTGACCTGCGCGCCGGCCAGCAGCGCCAGCAGCAGTATGCACACTCCCGCCGCGGCCCAGTAGGCCCACTGGCCCCGGCCCTTGCGGCTGAATTGTGCTGAAAGTGCGGTCAACACCACCCTCACCTAGTCCAAGGATACACAAGATTGGATGAAAAACCCGCCCGAAGGTTGCCGGAAAGCCGCGCTGCCGTCGCGCTTTCGCTCAGGGCAATCGCAGGAAGAAGCCGGTCCCGGTAGAAGGTGAGTCTTGAAAGGCCACGACTTCGGAGGCTGCGGAAAAAGTCCGAAGGGACGGCGAAAGTTCCCGAAAACCATCGCGCAGGGGCTAAAGCCCTATTGATTTTGTGGCACTTGCGGCACGACTAAAGTCGTGCCCTGACACTTTTCGTGCCCTGGGTCGAGTTTTTCCGCAGCCTCTTCATTCGTGCCGATGGAGGGAGTCTGTGGTGCTTCAGCCCCTGGGGGATGGTTCAAACGCGCGAGAGACATCCCTCAGCGGCTAAAGCCGGTCGATCGAGCGCAGCGTCTTGCGGCACCCTTCGACTGCGCTCAGGGCAGGCTAGAAGCCGTGCCCTTTCACAAGGCAGTTGCCCAATTGGGTTCACGCGTCTTCCTGTGATTGCCCGTGCGCTTTCGCCCGCTCGCTGCCTTCCAGCGGCCCCGTTTCGTCTAAACTGGTGGCCTATGTTCCCTTCCCTCCCGCTGCGGTTTGTGACTCTGGCGGCCCTGGCGCTCTTTGCCGCCGCGGCGGCGCCGCTGGCCCCCGCCCAGGACGACACCAGGAAGCCCGTGCCCCTGAAACCCGCGCCGCTCAAGCCCGAGCTGCCCAACACTGGCTCGAACCACCGCCTTATCCTCAAGGACGGCACCTACCAGCTCGTCCGCCGCTACGAGATTCAGGGCGAGCGCGTCCGCTACATCTCCGTCGAGCGTGGCGGCGATTGGGAAGAACTGCCCGCCGACCTCGTGGACTGGGAGGCGACGCGCAAGTGGGAGCGGGACCACGCCGAAACCGCTGCCGAGGAGTCCTCGCCCGCCATGAAGGAGGCCGCCGATCTCGACAAGGAGGAGGCCGCCGCGCGCGAGGAGCAGCGCGCCGAGCGCCCCGAGGTGGCCAAAGGCCTGGAGCTGCCCGACGAAGACGGCGTTTGGATCCTCGACACCTACCAGGGCACCCCCGAACTGGTCGAGTTGGCGCCCTCCGAGATGGCCATGAACGGCAAGACGCGCCGGGGCTTGAGAACCCTCAACCCGCTGGCCGGGGCCAAGGAGAACCTGGAACTCGAGGGCACGCACGCCAAGGTGCACCTGCACGTCAACGACCCCTCGATCTTCCTCTCGCTGGCCTTCCGCGACGACGCCGATAAGGTCGTTTCGCACGCCATGACGGTGGACACCGGCGGGGCGCGCGAGGTGGCCAACCACAAGCACGGCGCCCGCTCCGAGCGCTCGGGCTTCGCCATCGTCCGCCTGGACGAGCGCAAGTCGGTCCGCATCGTCGGTGCCATTCACGTGAGCGTGACCGGCACGGTCAGCCAGGACGAGAACGTGGTCCCGGCCAAGGTGGAGGTGATGCCCGGCAAGCGCTGGCTGAAGATCACCCCAACACAGCCGCTCACCCTGGGCGAGTACGCGCTGGTCGAGATCGTTTCCGCCTCCGAGATCAACCAATCTGTCTGGGACTTCCGCGTCGACCCGCGTCTGGGCGACAACCCGGCGTCACTGGGACCGCTACTGAAGTAAGCGCCTCGCTTGTCAGCCGCCGCGCCGCGCACGAGAATGAAAGCGGCCGGCGGCGGGTACGAGCATTGACCCACCGCCCGCCGGCACCCACCCCAAGGAGGTTCCCCATGGCAGCCATCGATCCCAACACCGACTTCTGGTCGCTCACTCCCAGCCGGCTGGCCAGTCAATGCGCCCTCATCGCCCAGGGCTCCGTCGATGGCGCCGACGACGCCGACCGCGCCGAGGCCGCCAACCTCGTCACCGAGTGGCAGGAGGCCCTGGATATGCCCATTCAGGCCTTCGAAGACCGCGAGCGCCAGGCCGCCCAGGTCGGCGCCCTGCGCAAGCGCACGATCGAGATCCTGGTTCGGGTCAGCAACGCCGGCTGAGCGACGGCTCCCTATGAACAGGGCAGCTATTGGGTGCGTGCAGGGGGACGGAGGCGCGGGCGAGGACGCCCGCGCTACAGCCGGCCGGGAGGCCGGCGCTACTCCTTGCGGCCGTCGCAGTGTTCATTGGAACCGTAACGCAATGTGGCGGGTCGGGCTGCTCCTAAAGCGGCTCCGGCGCCCTGGCCCGCGCGAAGTGTACCCGGCGCTGTTCCCACTCCTCGGAGGAAAAGAAGCGCGGCCCAACCTCGATGAGGCGGGGAATCATATTGAAGACCGAAATGCGGTTCCAGGGTTGGCCGTTCCGCTGACGAAAGCCTTTCTCGTTGAGGTCGCTGACAATGCTGGAATAGCTGAAATCCTGCACCAGCAGTTCCATCATCAGCATCAGCGCCTGGTGCTCGGTGGGCTCGACCTCCAGCCGCCGACAATCGGCCGAGACGCGCAGGCCGTAGGGCACATCTTCGGCAAATACGCCCTCCGACGGGGCCTCTGCATCGGGCCGCTCGCGGCGCCACTCGATGGAGACCATCTGCCAACCCGCAGCGGTCCGCGCGCGGATCAACTCCGGGCTGAATGGCTCCGCGATCAGATCGCGCGTGTGTTCGAAGTACGCCATGGAAGGCCTCCTCTGCTCCTGCTCTGCCCATCCACGTGCACTTTGCCTGCCGTATCCAGGGCCGTCAGCGTGACTCTCAAGTTCCCTGCGGTCAAGGGGTTCAATCGGGGGCCGGCAGCCGGGCGCAGATGCCGTTCTGTCCGCATTCGCAAACCTCTGTCCGGTTCCGGACGGAGGCGTGGACTCTTGCTCTCGACGATCCAGGCCGGTTCCGGAGTTCCCGTGCCCTTGTTCTGTTCGTGCAGCGTGCCGATTTCTTGAGGAAGAAGCCAATTGAGTGTGTGGCTCCGGTCTACGGCAATTCGGAAAATGCTATAGGGGACGCTTCCCCGGGCTTGGAATCCTTCCGCGGCCCGTTCAGGGGCGCAGCGTGGCGACAGCGCTCGCGGGCAGGCCCGAGCGCAGCCAGGCGAGCGTCTGCTCGCGGCCGAAGCGGGTGAGCAGGCGGCCGGCGTACCAGGCCGCGGCGAGGTGAGCGGCGGCAGAGGCGGCCTCGGTCTCCGGGTGGGCCAAAGCGCGGTCGAGCTGGTCGAGCCCGAGGGACGGGGCCGGGCCGGCGGCCGGCGCGTCCGCGCTCCAGAACTCCACCAGCCCCTCGCGCAGCCAGAGCGGCGCCTGCGGGCCGGCCTGCTGCTCCACCAGCGCGTGCAGAAACTCGTGGCGCAGGACGGGGCCGAGCAGGCGGCGGGCGGCGAGCGTCCGCGGCGGCTGGGCGCCGATCCAGTTGCCCTCGGCAAAGGCGGCCACCCAACCGGGGGCGAGCGTCCCGTCGCGGAAGGCCGGGGTGGACGGGAAGGCGCGAACGGTGAAGGGCGCCGTGGGCGCGAGGCCGCTGCGGGCCTGTGCCTGGGCCAGCGCGCGGCCAAGCTCCGGCAGGTGCGATGCGTCGGCGGGGTCCAGCGTTTCCAGGGTGAAGCGGTCGCCACGCAACTGCTGCCACGGGTGGCCGGTGGCCTCGTCGGCGGTCTCGGCGCCGGGGAAGTACTGGGC
>JBAVMZ010000120.1:0-7107 GCA_049690595.1 Occallatibacter sp.
CAGTAAGGCAGTAAGACAGTTAGACAGTAAGACAGTGCACCCTCAAACCTCGCAGCCAGCCAGATGGGGTGCAAGTAGAAGAAAACAAAGGCCCGTACTCGGGATTGACTGAGCCGCCGTGGACCCCCCCCCGGTGGCACTGTCTTCCTGTGATTCACAGTCAACTCGAATCTAAGTATCATGGAATCAATCGAGTACGACTTGTTGCTGTTAACTTGTCCGTTAACAGAAAACCCGGTTTTCGCGGAAAAAGACCCCTATTTTGACCGAAAACCCGCCCTGTTTTGCCCGAATTGCTCGCGCCGGAACCTGCTCGCTTGTGAGGAATGCGGTCTACAGCGGTTTCGGAGTATCTGTGCCCTCTCTTTCATCGTGCAAGGTGGCTTCTTCTTGAGGAAAAAGCCACTTGAGGGCTGTGGCTTCGGGATACAGCAACTCCGAAACCGCTATAGCCGCAAAAACAAAGGCGCGGCGAGGGTAGGGCACCCCACAGTCGTGCCGCCACCAGCACGCGTTCATTCCAGCCGTAACGCGATGTGGCGCGCCGGGCTGCTCCATCCGAACCGCACCGGCGGCTCGAGGACGGGCTCCCCTCGAATCATTAACAAAGTACGGCGGAGCGCACTCCCGCCCATCGGCAACTGACGACTCTCTCCTGACAACTGTCTCCTGACGACTGTCAGCTCGCCCTTACCCCAGCTTCGCCAGGTCGCCCTCAATCTGCTCGAGCGCCGCCTCAAGCGCCGCGCGCCGCCCGGGGTTCCCGGTCTTTTGCGCCAGCACCCGCTCCCGCTGCATCTCCAGCGTCTGCCGCTGCCGCATCTTGCCGGCCCGCACGCCATCCGCCAGTTTTCTCTGCTCTTCGGTTACAAACCCTTCCATCGCGCTCTGCGGCTCTGCCGCGGCATTTGCCATCTGATCCTCCACGGATTTACTTTCCCAACCTCGTGCCATATCTTCATTTTACGGGGCCGTGGCCGGCCGGCATCCCATTCAGGGTCGCCGGAACCGCCCGGCGCCCTCTGGAGGAGTCCCATGCAGGTCTGGCAGGTGCCATCGTTTGGTGTTGATTCGCTGGAGTTTGTCTCCCGTCCCACCCCCGAGCCAGGCCCCGGCCAGGTCCGCGTCCGCGTCCGCGCCGTCAGCTTCAATTACCGCGACTTGCTGATGGTCAAGGGCCTCTACAACCCCAAACTGCAACTGCCGCGCATTCCCTGCTCCGACGGCGCCGGCGAGGTGGAGGCCGTGGGCGAGGGCGTGAGCTTCTGGAAGCCCGGCGACCGCGTGGCCGGCATCTTCATGCAGAACTGGCTCGACGGCCCGCTGACCCCCGCCAAGGCTCGCGGCGCCCTCGGCGGCGACATCGACGGCATGTTGGCCGAGCAGGTCGTCCTCCACGAGTCCGGCCTGGTCTCCATCCCACCGCACCTCAGCTTTCAGGAAGCGGCCACGCTGCCCTGTGCCGCCGTCACCGCCTGGAACGCGTTGGCCGCCGGCCAGCTTCGCCCCGGCTCCACGGTCCTCATCCAGGGCACCGGCGGCGTTTCCATCTTCGCCCTCCAGTTGGCCCGCCTCGCCGGCGCCCGTGTTCTCGGCATCAGTTCCAGCTACGAGAAGCTCGAGCGCGCCTTCTCGCTCGGCCTCGACGCCGGACTCAACTACCGCGAGAACCCCGACTGGGACCGCTGGGCCATCCACGAAACCGGCGGCCAGGGCGTCGACCTCGTCGTCGAGGTCGGCGGCGTCGGAACCCTGCCCCGCTCGCTGCGCGCCGCGCGCATCGGCGGCACGATCGCCCAGGTAGGCGTCCTCTCCGGCCCCTCCGAGCCATTTGCCCTGCCCACCATCCTGCACAAGCAGCTCCGCATTCAGGGCATCTACGTTGGCTCCCGTGCCGATTTCGAGGCCCTCAACCGAGCCATCGCTCTGGCCGAATTGCGGCCCATCGGCGAGAACTTCTCCTGGTCGCAAGCCCGCGAGGCCCTGGCCCGCATGGAAGAAGCCTCCCACTTCGGCAAGCTGGTGCTTTCCGTGGATTGATACCGTTGCTTTTGGCGCCGGCGCCTTCCCGCACCGCGCCGGAGTATATCTTGGTTATAACCATCGCCGGCCGGCGGCCGGGAAAGACAGGGAAGAGGCAATGGCAGAGAAACCCGCAAAGAAGAGCGCGAAGAAGGGCGCCAGCAAAGCCGCAAGCAACAAAACTGCCGCGACGATGGGCGCGCCCGGCCTGCCGGCCGATCTGAAGCAGGCCCTGGCCAAGATGCTGCAGTCGATGAACGGAGGCGAACCGGTTCCGCCGCAGGATCTAGACGCCCTGCTGCACTCGCTCCAGAACCTGACGCCGGAAAACGGTGTGAGCGACGAGAAGGCCGATGCCCGCTTCCGGGCCCAGGAGCTGGCATTCAGCGCCATGGAGGCCGCCACCAGGACCGAGGCGATCAAGCTCTCCAAACGCGCCGTACGCCTGGACCCCGACTGCGTCGACGCACTGGTCCTGCTGGCCAGGCTCGAATCCCCTTCGCAGCGCGCGATGATCCAGGGGCTCCAGAAGGCGGTTGCCGCCGGCGAGCGCTCGCTGGGAGACGATTTCATCCGCCAGAATACGGGCCACTTCTGGCTGCACCTCGACACGCGCCCCTATATGCGCGCACTCGAGGTGCTGGCCGGGGAGCTGGCGCGCGCAGGCATCCTCCGCGACGCCATTGCCATCTACGAGCGGATGCTCGTGCTCAATCCCAACGACAATCAGGGCGTGCGTGATCCGCTGCTCGGCCTGTGCCTCCAGGCAGGAGACCTGGCGCAGGCCTCGGCGCTGCTCAATCGCTACGATGACGCCTCGGCCAACTTTGCCTGGGGCCGCGTGCTGGAACGTTTCCTGGCCGGCGACTTGCCCGGCGCGGCGGCCGCGCTCGTTCCTGCCCAGCGGGCCAACCGCTTCCTTGCCCTCTATCTGACAGGTGAGCGGCCCATCCCCCAGTCCAATCCCGAGATGTACTCGCTCGGCAGCGAAGAGGAAGCGGTCCTCTGCATGAGTTGGGTCGGCAAGGCCTGGTCCAGGAACAAGGAG
Organism: Occallatibacter sp.; assembly: GCA_049690595.1. Lineage (GTDB taxonomy): Bacteria > Acidobacteriota > Terriglobia > Terriglobales > Acidobacteriaceae > Telmatobacter. Next base: position 3,071 of record JBAVMZ010000120.1, read on the forward strand.
GCCATCTTCTGGCTGCACGACCAGTTGGCCCAGAGCCACAAAACTGCTCCCAGCAAGGCCGCGCTACGCAAAGTTCCGGCGAGGGGAAAGCACGTAAACTAAAGGCTGCCCTTCACGCCAGCAGACAGGCGATCCCGCGCTCCTCCAGCATCGAGCGGTAGCGCGGGTCCAGTTGGCTATCCGAGATGAACTGATTCACCTCGTCCAGCCCGGCCACGTGGAGCATGGCGTTGCGGCCGAACTTGGTACGGTCGGCGACGACCACCACCCGCTGGGCCGACTTCATCATCGCCCGCAGCGACTCGACCACCATGGCGTTGTTGTCGCTCAGCCCGCTCTCCGTGATCCCGCGGATGCCCAGAAAGCCGATATCGGCCGAGATGCCCTTCACCATGCGCTCGCAGACCGGCCCGATCTGGATGCCCAGCCGCGGATAGAGATAGCCGCCAGTCAAGGTCACTTCGGCATGATGGCAATCCAGAAAGACCTGGGCCACCGGCAGCGAGTTGGTGATGATCTGGATGGGCCGGTCGAAGAGGCTGCGCGCCACCTCCAGCGCCGTCGAGCCGCCGCTCAGCAGCACCGTCTGGCCGTCTTCCACCAGCCCGGCCGCCATCTGACCGATGCGCGCCTTCTCCTCCGGACAACTGGCGGAGAGGAACTTGAAGTCCAGCGACTCGTCTTTCACCGGGGCGAGAATCTTCGCCCCGCCGTGAACGCGCTCCAGCAGGCCGGAGTTCTCAAACTCGATCAGGTCGCGGCGCACGGTTGCCTTGGAGGCGCCGAGCAGATCGCATAGTTCCTGAAGACTAATGAATTCTTTGCCAGCGAACGCGCCACGAATTCTCGAATGGCGTTCGAACTGATTCATCGGCAAATCATAACACGGCATTCATCGACGGAAAGGTGAAGGGAATCCTGCACGCCAACGGCCGGAGACCAACCCGCATCCGGTTATCGCTGCCGCCGCTGGTGGGTCGAAGGAATGTTCATGTCTTCGCGGTACTTGGCCACTGTGCGCCGGGTCAGGTGAATGCCCTGCGCCTTCAGCAGCGCGGTAAGCTGGTCGTCGGTGAGCGGGTGGTGCGCGTCCTCTTCCTCGATCAGCTTCCGCACCTTGCGCTTGATCACCAGTAACGTCGTGTCCGCCCCTTCGGGCCCATGCGAACCCTCGCTGAAGAAAAACCGCAGCTCGATGACGCCCTGCGGCGTGTGCGCATACTTGTTGGCCACGGCGCGGCTCACCGTCGAAGGATGCACGCCGATCTCCTCGGCTACTTCCTTGATCATCATCGGCCGCAGTCCCTCGACACCCCGGTCCAGAAATTCCTGCTGACGCCGCACGATCACTTCGCAGGTCTTCAGAATCGTGCTCTTGCGCTGGGCAATGTTGCGCATCAGTTGCAGCGCCGAGCGGAAGCGCTCCTTGACGTACTCCTTGACTTCCTTGTCGGTGCCCTCGGCCACCAGCAGGCGGCGGTAGCGCGAGCTCAGGCGAAGGCTGGGCAGGTCTTCTTCGTTCATCGAGACCACCCACTCGCCGCCGCGCTTGACAAAGACCACGTCGGGCTCGATCAGCCGCGTCTGCTCGCGGTTGTACTGCCGGCCGGGCCGCGGGTCCAAGGTGCGGATGAACTCAATCGCGGCGTGGGCCTCGTCGGCGCTCGTGCCCAGCGCGCGGGCCAGGTCCTTCACGTCGCGCTTCTGCAGCAGTGCCAGGTGGTTGCCGGCGATCAGCGCCGCCACCTCCATCGCCCGGCGGCGCTCGGCCAGCCGCGCCTCGGCCTCGGCGCGAAAGCTGCGGTGCGGGTCCTCATCTTCGGGCTCGGCCTCGTGTTTCAGGTAAAGCTGGGCAAACTCGTGCTGCTGCGCCTCGATCTGGATCACCAGGCACTCGCGCAGATCGCGCGCGCCCACGCCGGCCGGGTCAAGATGCTGCACCAGGTCGATGCCCCGCCGCAGCAACTCGCGGGTCGCCTCGTCCGCGGCCGCTCCGTTCCCCTCGCTGCCCGCCTCGGCCACAGTAAAGGCCGCTGCCAGTTCCTCCTGGTCGCCGGAGAGATAACCGTCCTCGTCGAGGTTGCCCACCGCAAACTCGGCTGCCCGTCGCAAAGGCTCGTCGAGCGTCAGAGCTCCCAACTGCCACGCCAGGTGATCGGAGAGAGTCGTGGGCTGAGAGAGAAAATTCTCGAACGAGGCCCTCTCGGTCTCTTCGTACTCCGGCTGCGTGCGGTAGCCAGGGTCCAGATACTCCTGGAAATAGGATCCAAAGTCCACCTCGTTGAAAGGATCCGCGGGTGCGGCTGCCGGCTCTTCGGCATGGTGTTCCACCCGCTCGAGTCTCTCTTCCCGGCCCGCCACCTCATCCAGCATCGGAACCGATTCGTCAATCTCTTCCAGGACGGGATTCTCCACCATCTCGGCATCGATCATCTCCTTCAGTTCGAGCTTGTTCAGGGCCAGTACACTGACCATCTGCATCAGGCCCGGAGTCAGGACCTGGCGTTGCGCCACCTTCAGACTCAATTTGGGTTGGAGCAGCGCCATAGAAGAACCCGATTCTCCTCTGACTCACCGAAAGTCTACCGGGGTGAGATTCCGGGTTGAGAGAAGACTAACGCGTTTCCAGCCAACTGTCCCGAATCGGGCGGCATCGCCTCCGCAATTCCTCTATGGAATGGCTTGCCCGTTGCCCTCCGCGCCACTGGTTGACTTCGGGCCGCCATGCTCACCACACTCTCCCGCGCACCCCGGCCGTCAACTCAGCGAAAAACCTTCACCCAGGTAGACCCGCCGTACCTCCACGTCGTTGCCCAGCTCGTGCGGCGTCCCCGCGCGGAAGATTCGGCCCTCGGCAATAATGTACGCCCGGTCGGTCACGCTCAGCGTCTCGCGCACATTATGGTCGGTAATCAGAATACCGATGCCGCTCGCCTTCAGATCGAAGATGATCTTCTGCAACTCCAGCACCGCGATCGGATCGATCCCGGAGAACGGCTCGTCCAGCAGGATGAAATTCGGCTGAATGCAAAGCGAGCGGGCAATCTCCACGCGCCGGCGCTCGCCGCCCGAAAGCGCGTAGCCGCGCGTCCCGCGGATGTGGCCAAGGTTCAACTGCTGAATCAGCCGCTCGGCCCGCGTCCGGCGCTCGCGGCTGTCCAGCGGCTGCGCCTCCAGCACGGCCAGGATGTTCTCCTCCACGGTCAGCTTGCGAAAGACCGACGGCTCCTGCGGCAGGTAGCTGATGCCGTAATTGCGCGCCCGCAGGTACATCGGCACCCGCGTGATCTCGTGCTCGTCCACCAGCACCCGGCCGGTCTCCGGCGCCACCAGCCCCACAATCATGTAGAAGCTGGTCGTCTTGCCCGCGCCATTCGGCCCCAGCAGGCCCACTACTTCGCCGCGCGAAATCCGCAGATCCACCCCGCGCACCACCTGCCGGCCCTTGTATGTCTTGCCGATGCCCTCGGCGATCAATGTTTCCATCGGTTCCGTTCTTGGCCTGCCCCGCGCGCTCGTGCTGCGCACAACCCGGCAAAACCCCTCTCATGGCGCAGGGAAATCCCGTTCACCCGCCTCGGCCGAAGCAGCGGTAGAGCTCGTCCTTCCCGCCCTGTGCAACTCACTTCGGCGCCATCGTCTCGGTGGCCGTCCTGCGCGCGCCGCCTTCGACTCTGACGCTATCATCGCGGCTATCGAAAATCAAAATCTCGCCGGCCACCGTGCCCCGCGCCGGGTCGCTGATCCGCGGCGGCGCGGTGGCGGTGCCGCTGAGCGCGTACTCACCCGTCTCGCCCGTATACACCAGCTTCTCGCCGGAGCCCCGCCGCCCCTCGGACGCAATCGCCACCTGCCCGCGCGCCGTGAGCCGGTCCACCGTTGCAGCCGCGCCCTCGCTGCCGGCGTGGCTGCCCGGCGGAAGCAGCAGCAGCTCCACTTCGCTCGACGTAACCGTGGCCGTGCCGGTCTCGGCCGTCACCCGGCCCAGCACGCCGGCGCGCATCGTCGCCCGGCGCTCGGCGTCGGAGTACCTCAGG
>JBAVMZ010000121.1:0-2328 GCA_049690595.1 Occallatibacter sp.
GCCCCGATTCATCCCCATCGGGCCCCATCAGGCACCGAGCCCAAAGCGGCTCCCAGCGAGTGCGTATAGAAGCCCGAGATGAATCCAAAAAACACGAACGAAAGGCAAAAGCAAATGCAAAAGCAAATGCAAAAGCAAAAGACGCCACTAAGGAAAAAGCAAATGCAAAAACAACGACAAAAACCTTGACAATACCAGCCGTCTCATAGAAGCCCCTGCCGCCGTTCAGGTGTCGCTTTGCCCACCCCGGCCCGGTCCTCCGCAACCGATTCCCCGGCCTGCCGCGCCCTCTTCCGGGAAAGAATCTCCTCGGCGGCCGCAACTTCTCCTTCACGCCGTGTTCAAACAAACAGAAGCCGGTTGGGGACGGAACCCCAGACCGGCAGTGCTGAAGACGGAGGGCGGCCTCCAGTCTCCTGCGGCAAGCGAAGCGGGGCAGCACGGGGAGGAATCGATGAAAAAGATGCGCCTGGTTCTCATGGCATTGCTTGTGATCGCTGGCCTGGCGGTCACCGCCAAAGCGCAGGAGGCGGAAGTCGGCGTCGGCCCCGAGGTCGCGGCGCCCCCGGTGGTCTACGGTCCCCCGGTCTGCGAGTGGGGCTATTTCCCCTATTACCCCTATGGCTGCGCCCCGTACGGGTACTACGGCCCGGAGTGGTTTATGGGCGGCGTCTTCATCGGCGCCGGTCCCTGGTATCACCGCGGCTGGTACGGCCGTGGCTGGGACCGCGGCGGCTGGGGTGGCCGTGGTGGCTACAATGACCGCTACCGTGGCGGCTACGACGACCGCTACCGGAACGGCGCCAACGGCGGGCGTGGCGGCCAGGGTGGCTACGGCGGACGCCGTGCCTATCCGGGCGGCCCGAATGCCGGCGGTCCTCCGCACGTCGGTCCGGGGTATCCCGGCGGCGCTAGGCCCTCCCCCGGTGGCGGCTTCGGCGGCGGACGCTCCTATCCCGGCGGTGGCAGGCCCTCTCCCGGTGGCGGCGCCTATCGCGGCGGTGGCGGTGGCTATCGTGGCGGTGGCGGCCATGTAGGTGGCGGTGGTGGTTTCCACGGTGGTGGCGGTGGCGGCGGCCATGTTGGCGGTGGCGGAGGCCACGGCGGCGGCGGACATCGCTAACCTCTGAGCGGCTCTTCAAAGAATGGCCCGGTTGCTTCGGCAGCCGGGCCATTCTCTTTCTACCGTTGTTTCAGAGGCTGTCTACTCCGCCTGCTGCGCCTTGCGCGGCAGGATGCGCGCCGGCACGCCCACAGCGATCGAGTTCGACGGCACGTCGGTGATGACCACGGCATTGGCGCCGATGTCCACGTCGTCGCCGATCCGGATGGGACCGAGCACTTTGGCCCCGGCGCCGATGTCCACGCGGTTGCCGATGACCGGCGAGCCGCGCCGGTGGGTGTGGCGCAGGCCCACGGTGACGCCGTTGCGGATGCGGCAGTCGTCGCCGAAGACCGCGTCGCCGGAGACGACGATGCCGCCGAAGTGCTCGATGACAAAGCGGTGGCCGATGGTCGTCTCGCAGGGCAGCTCGATGCCGGTCAGGATCTCCATGACCACCTTGAGCACCTTGTAGAGGAAGCTGAAGGGCATCCGCAGCGGGCGCCAGCGGATGGTGTACCGCCAGCGGCCGAACCGGTAAACGAGCATTGTCCAGAAGCCCTGGCGGCTCAGCCGGCACTCGTGCGCGCGGAAGTCCTCGCGAATATTCTCGAACACGCTCTCCTCCCCGCTCACCAGGGCCGCGGCGGGCTCACGCGTCCGCCCCGGGTCTCCTGCCATGCCTGGCGCAGCAGACCCAGCAGCACCCGCGCCTCCTCGGCCTTTTCCCGCCGCGCCTCGCTCGCGCTCCGGCGATTGCGCCGCCAGCGCAGCCAATACATCCCCGCCTCCATCCACAGCGCAAGCCGGGCCTGCCAGCCGAAGTGCTTGCGATAGTAGAGCAGCGTGGCCCGCATCCGCCAGAGCACCACCTGCGCCGCCGACTTCGAGAAGACCAGCGAGCGCAGTTGCCGGCTCGATTCTCCGCCGATATGCGTCACCACCACGTCCGGCCAGTACCAGATCTCGAAGCCCCCCTCCTTCATCCGGCGGCAGAGATCCACCTCTTCGTAGTAAAGGAAGAAGGCCGGGTCGAAGAGCCCCACCCGTTCCAGCGCCTCGCGCCTGAGGATGGTGAATGCGCCGGGAACCCAGTCCACCGCCGCCGCCTGGTCCGGGCTGGCCCAGGTGCGGTCCGGTGCGCCGAAGATGCGCGAGCGCGGGTATTTTGCCGCCAGCCCGGTCAACACCAGCGCGTCGATCCAGAGCGAGTGGAAGGCGCGCGC
>JBAVMZ010000122.1:0-9813 GCA_049690595.1 Occallatibacter sp.
CGATGAGCCCTTCGGCGCATCCGCCAAACCCATCGCCGAGCCGATTCCAAGCCGTTCCACGGCCCTCCACCCTTGAAACACCACACCGATCACCACAAAATCAACTCGTGTGAGAAATTGCGGTTAGCTCCTGCCCTCCCTTCGTTCGCCACTTTTGCTCTTCCTACGGACTTTTTCCGCAGCCTCTTTAGACCGGTTCCAGAATTCCCGTGCACTGGCTGGCATGGTGCAAGGTGGCATTTTCTTGAGGAAAATGCCACTGGAGTCCATCGCTTCCGGGGTACCGCTATTCTGGAACCGGTATAGTCGCGCCGAAAAAGCTCCCAGCCAAGCCGACGGGCTTTCGCTCCTGAAGCACAGCCCAACTGGTGCAGTGATTCCCATGATGCCCAAACACAAGACCCAATGGCTGCTCTCTGCCGCACTCGCCGCCTCCGCCCTCACGGCCGGCGCCACCACCCCCTACCCGCAGCCCATCCTCCACAACCAATCCGCATACCTTTACCTCTCTTCCGTCGGCAATGCGCCGAGAGCCGGCCTCATCGAGGCCTCAAGAGACTTCCATCTCACCAACGAAGCCGAAGAACCCCTCCCCGCGACCGCCGAACTGAACGGCGCCACGGTCCCGCTCCACTGGGAGCGAAAGCGCTCGCTCGACCGCAGCGACGCCCGCCACGCCGCCCTCGTCTACGAGTGCCAGGGCCCGCATCTGCGCCTCACCTGGGAGTGGGAAGCCCGCGCCGCCGCCGGTCCCTTCGAGCACCGCGTCACCATCGAGAACCTCGGCGCGGAAGAGCTCTGGCTGCCCCTGGTCGACTCGCTCCGCCTCGATCTCGCCGCGCCCGCCAGCCGTGAACTGCGCTCGCTCTACGTCGAAAAAGGCGCCGACTCCCCCTCGCCCGAAGGCACGCACATCGACACCGTCGCGGACGGTTACGCCTGGACCGGCTATTCGAGCACCTACGCCGTCCCGTGGAAAGGCCAGCCCCGCGAGATCATCCCCGCTGTCGTTGTCTACCGTCCGGACGCAGACCAGCGCGGCTGGTATGCCGGCATCGAGTTCAGCGGCCGCACCCGCATCGCGCTCGCCCGCTCGGGCAACCGCCTCCACGCCACGCTCGGCCTCAACCCCGACCCCGGTCCCTTTCGTACGCGCCTCGCTCCCGGCGAGAGCTTCGTCACCCCCACCGTTTTCCTCGGCCTCTTCACTGGCGGTCCGGACGGCGCCGGCAACCAGCTCCGTCCCTGGGTCCGCGCCGTGCTCGGCAATCCGCTCACCTGGGCCGATCCGCACTATCCGTTCCTGGTCAACAACTCCTGGGGCAGCGGCATGCAGGTGGACGAGCCGCTCGCCCTGCGCATGATCGCCGAATCCAGGGAGCTTGGCCTGGAGATGTTCCACATCGACGCCGGCTGGTTCCGCGCCGTCGGCGACTGGCAGCCCGACCCCAGGAAGTTCCCTCACGGCCTCGCCTACATCGCCGATGCCGCCCACGCCGCGGGCCTGCGCTTCGGCATCTGGACCGACTGGACCCAGGCCGCGCTTTCGACCGCGCCCGGCGCCCTAAACGCCCGCGACCCCAAGGTCGCCGACTGGCTCATCACCGACCTCAAGCCCGATTGGAAGCCCGAGGAGTTCAAGGGCCAGACCATCGACATCGGCGTGCCCGAGGCCGAACTCTGGGCCGCCGGCGCCCTCAAGCACATCGTCGAGGACTTCAAGCTCGACATGCTCGAGCACGACGGCTATCTCGTCGCCCAGGGCTGCGTGCGCGCCGGCCACCCCCACGCCGCGCCCGACCCGGGCACCCTGCGCATCACGCACGACTGGGCCTCGGACTTCGTCCTGGCCTCGAACTCCACCGACGTCAGCTACCGCGCCGTGCGCGCTTACTACCGCCTCTACGAGCAACTCCGCCGCGAGCACCCCGGCCTGCTCTTCGAGATATGCAACGACGGCGGCCGCATGGTCGACTTCGGCTCCGCCGCCCACGGCGACTACTTCTCCATCACCGACACCTACGACCCGCTCTCGAACCGCCGCGCCTTCTTTGACACCAGCCACCTGCTCCCCGCCGCCATGCTCGAGAGCTACGTCGAGCGATGGCCCGCGCCGCGCATCGAGAACTTCCGCTACATGCTGCGCAGCGGCATGATGGGCTGGGTCTCCATCATGCTCGACACCATCCAGTGGACCCCCGAGCAGCACGCCGCGGCCCGCGCCGAGATCGCGCTCTACAAAGAGAAGCTGCGCCCCCTCATCCGCGACGCCCAACTCTTCCACGTCTCCCCGCGCCCCGACGGCGTGCACTGGGACGGCATCGAGTATTGGGACCCCGCGCGAGGCCACGGCGTCGTCTACGCCTTCCGCGGCAGCACGCCCGACGAGCTCGCGCACCGCTTTGTTCTCGCCGGTTTGAGCGCGGCAAAGCGTTATCGTTTGCATTTTCAGGATGGCACTGCCCCCGACCGCGTCGAGACCGGCAGCGCCCTGATGAACCAGGGACTCGAGGTGCGTCTCGATCGGCCGTTCAGTTCCGAGCTGGTCCTTTTGGAAGACGCCCCCGCAATCGAGCCAGCCAAGGAGGGCCGATGAATCGCAGAGAGCCTGCGGCAACGAGTGAATTCTTGAACCGCGTGGCGGTCGTCACCGGCGCCGCGCGCGGCATCGGCCTGGCCATTGCCCGCGACCTGCAGGCGCGTGGCGCGCGGCTGGTGCTGATTTGCATGAACGGCAAGGGGCTGGCGCGAACCGCTGTCGAACTCACCCGCGTCGACCGCCTGCCGGTCTTCGAAATCGAAGCCGCCTATACTTGCTGCCAGGCTACCTATTTTGTGCGTCTTGCAGGAAGAATCAGCATCTTAAGCGGGAAACCTGGCGGAGAGATGGGGATTCGAACCCCAGATAGAGCTTTTGACCCTATAACGGTTTAGCAAACCGCCGCCTTCAGCCACTCGGCCATCTCTCCGGGTCTGCACAGATTATACCGGAATCCCGCCTTGCGGCACGCGGGCGCGCCCGATTGTTTTCCCCGTGAGCCCGCGAGCCGGGCAACGGCTGGCGCCCGAACGCCCTTCGCCGCGCCGCGGCCGGCCAGAAGAATGGCCCGCCCGAGCCGGTCTCCCAGGCGCCCCCGTCCCGCGCCGGGACCGGCCTGAAATCGGGCCCGGAAAACCGCCCGTTTCCGCCACCCGAAAAACGCGTTCTCCCCCGCGCCAGTCGCGGCGACGGCTCACTCTGAAAAAATCGGTTTCCGGGGTCATTTTTCGCTTTGTCCACAGGGCAAAAGTTGTTATGGTCACATCTATGTATTTGGGCCTCAAACCGGCTCGGCGGAAGATGCGCCTCCTGCCGCTGATCGCAGCCACCTTCTTCATGGTGTCGGGCGGTCCTTACGCCATTGAGGACATCCTGGGCGGCGCCGGATTTGCGCGCGCCATCGTGATTCTGCTCATCCTGCCCTTTCTCTGGAGCCTGCCCACCGCGCTGATGATCGGCGAGCTGGCCAGCGCCATCCCCGCGGAGGGCGGCTTTTACGTCTGGGTGCGCCGCGCCCTGGGATCCTTCTGGGGTTACCAGGAGGGCTGGCTCTCGCTGGCCGCCTCCATCTTCGACATGGCCCTCTACCCGGCCATCTTCGTTCTCTACCTGGGCAAGTTCAGCCCCGCCCTGACCGCGAGCTGGAACGGCTGGTCCGGGTACCTCTGGTCGCTGGCCGTGGTGGTTGTCTGCTGCCTGTGGAACCTGCGCGGCGCCCCGGCCGTCGGCGAGGACTCGGTGGGCCTCTTTGCCCTGCTGCTCGCCCCCTTTGCCATCTTCGTGGTCCTCGGTTTCTGGCACGGCTTTACGGCGCACCCGGCCATCCAGTGGGGCCAGGCCGGATCGGAGTCGGCGCTCTCCACCGCCCTGCTGGTCGCCATGTGGAACTACATGGGCTGGGACAATGCCTCCACCGTCGCGCAGGAGGTTGAGAATCCGCAGCGCAACTATCCCCGCGCCATGATCGCCTCCATCGTCCTGGTGGCGTTCACGTACGTGCTGCCGCTGGCGGCCATGGCCTTCTCCGGCCTCTCCGCCGAGAGCTTCGGCACCGGCGACTGGATGACCGCGGCGCGCTCCATCGGCGGGCCGCTGCTGGGAATGGCCATCGTCGCCGGCGGCGCCATCACCGGCATTGGCATGTTCAATGCGCTGGTCATGAGCTACAGCCGCCTGCCCATGGCCATGGCGGAGGATGGAATGCTGCCGCCCGCCTTTGCCCGCCGCAACAGCCGCGGCGTCCCCTGGGTCTCGGTGCTGCTCTGCGGCCTGGCCTGGGCTCTGGCGCTCAAGCTGCCCTTTGAGAAGCTGATCTCGATCGACCTGATCCTCTACGGTTCCAGCCTTCTGCTCGAGTTCGTCGCGCTCATCGTGCTGCGCCTGCGCGAGCCGGAGCTGCCGCGCCCCTTCCGCGCCGGCAACCTGGCCTTTGCCTGCTCGCTCGGAGTGGGTCCGGCGGCGTTGATCGGCTATGCCCTCTGGGTCTCGCGCGCCGACAAGCTGCTGCCCCAGAGCCACGCCTTCGGCGCCGTACCCGCGCTCGCGTTTTCGGTGGCGGTGGCCATGCTGGGACCGGTGCTCTACTGGGCCACCGCCGCCCCGCGCGCACGCCGCCGCCTCGCCGCCGCCCAGGCAGCGGACTGAAGCGCCGGCCGCCCTACTTGCTCACCTTGGTCTTCGCGCCCTTTTTGCTGTCCAGGAAGAACTTCATCGCCCGCACCACGCGGTCGCGCGCGTAGGCGGCGTCGTGCCAGCCCTTGATCTCCACCCGCTTGCCTTCGAGATCCTTGTAGATGGCGAAGAAGTGCGTAATCTCCTTCAGCATGTGCGGGTAGATGTCGGTGAAGTTCCAGATGTTGGCGAAGCGGGGATTGTTCTTGCCCACGGCCAGCACCTTCTCGTCCAGAACGCCCTGGTCGAGCATCTCCAGCAGCCCGATGGGCCGCACTTCCTGGACGCAGCCGGGGAAGCTCGGGCTCGGCACCAGCACCAGCACGTCCAGGGGGTCGCCGTCGTCGCTCAACGTGGAAGGAATAAAGCCGTAGTCGCCCGGGTAGTGCACCGGCGAGTGCAGGTTCCGGTCCAGCTTGAAGACGTGCAGTTGCTTGTCGTACTCGTACTTCTGGGTTCCGTCCTTGGGGATCTCCACCACCGTGCGAAAGACCTCCGGGGCGCGCTCGCCTACCGGCAGCTCCAGATAATTGACCATGCTTCGCTCTCTCCTCGGGCTGGGGGAAGTTGCGCCGGCAGCCGCCCGGTTCCGCTGCCGCGTCCGGGGATGCGCCGGAGATACTATAATCAGCGATGATGAAGGCCCATGTCTACGTCACGCTGAAGTCTTCGGTCCTCGATCCGCAGGGCCAGACCATCCACAACGCCCTGCGCAAGATCGGATTCGCCGATGTTTCGGCCGTGCGCCAGGGCAAGTACTTTGTGCTGACGCTGGCCGAGGGCCTCACAGCGGACGCCGCCGCCGCCGAGGTCGAGCGCATCGCCCGCGAGGTCCTCACCAACCCCGTCATCGAAGAGTTCACCTACCGCATCGAGGGATAGGTATCTCTGATGGGGCCCGTTTCTCGAATGGGCCGGGGCGCACGTTCGCGGCTGCCAGTGCAGGTGCGCGGGTTGCGGGCGACCTGGTTCGCGGCTCTCTTCCCAGGGCTACAGGGCATCCACCACCACCAGCGTGATGTCGTCCTGCTGCGGAACGGAGGCTGGCTGCCAGCTCCCGAGCGCCGAAAGCAGCGCTTGCGACATCTCCGCAGCCGGCAGCGCGCGGTTTGTCTCAAGAGCAGTTTCCAGTTGCCGGTCGCCGAATGGCTCTCCGCGCGCATTCTCGGGCTCAACCAGTCCGTCGGTGTAGACCAGAAACCGGTCTCCGGGGCTGAATGCGACCCCCTGCGAAGGGTAGCCGCATTCGCTCATGACACCGAAGAGCAGCCCATTACTCTCAATCCGGCGAAGTTCGCCGCTGGCGGCAATCCAATGCAACAAAGCCGGGTGGCCTGCAGCGGAGTAGAGAGCCTGGCGGCGTTTGGTGTCGATCCAGAGGTAAGCCGCCGACGTGAGTCTGCCGCGCAGCTCTGGCGTCAGAATCCGATTCAGGCTGCGCAGAAGCTGAGATGGCTCGGAGGCGCACGCGGCAGCCGATTGCATTGCCACTTTGATCATTGAGGCGATCAGCGCCGCTGGCACGCCATGACCCGATACATCCGCCACAAGAACTCCCAGCTGGCCCTCATTCGGCTGCAAAAACTGGTAGTAGTCCCCGGCGACGGCCGACATCGGCTTGTAGGTGGCAGCGATGCGGAGGCCGTCCACCCTTGGGAGGCAATCGGGAAGAGTGGAAGACTGAATCTCTCGAGCAGTTTCCAGTTCGCTTTCGATCGAGAGCAGGCGCCTCTCGTTGTTAAACAAGTGCCTGGCAGCCTCATAGCCGATCGCCAGTATCCACGCGGAAAACGCAAGAGGCTCGATGATCGGGGCCGGAGGAACACCGAAGAACCACATCACATTGACGTAGAGAATCAGGAGGGCGAGCGCAGGCATGACAAAGCGCAAGGGACGGCTTTGAATGAGGAGGTATTTTTGGGTCACTGCCGGGAAGAGGAAGAGCAGTCCCAGCACAACTACCATCAGAATCGCAGTGAGCGTAGCGTAGCGCAGGAAGGTGTACGGCGAGCCGCCGAGCGCGTACCAGCCGAGCCCCAGTGCCGCGATCCCCGCTGAGACGACGATGAGCAGCCACAGCACCCGCCGCAGTGGGCCCCGGCTCAATTCAATCCAGAAGAAGAGCGAGGGAATCACGAGCAGGTAATCCACGCCGATCACCACTCGATCCGGCCAGGGCGAATTCGGCAGCAGATGGAGGGCGGAGGTCGCTTCGGCGATCACGCGCAAGCCGTAGCCCCCGATGAAGACCCCGAACGAGACCAGCAGGCGCGACCCGCCGTGGCGCCGGACGCCCGCCACGCAGCAGGCAATCACTCCCACAAAGAGGATGATGGCTCCAGCCACCATGCCGGCCAGGTGCTCACGAAGCAGAACGAGCGCTGGATCAGGAAGGTTCATTGGACTCAGCCTGCGGTCGGACGCTGAACAATCTCCCCGCGGCCCGGATGCCGCAAGCCAGCGGCCAACCCCTCTTCGCGGCCGGAGGGCGGAGATGTTCAGGGATACCGATGGCCTCGACTGTAGGCGAGAGGCGCAAGCAGGGGGTGTGATCGCGCTCACTCGTGCTCCCGGTGCGGTGGAGAGCTCCGGAACGGGCCGCACCAACGGCGGCGGCCCACCCAGAGAGACCCCAGCACGTTGCCGTGACTATTCAGGCCGTTTTCGGAACGGCTCGCTTAGAATCACTCCATGTGCGGAATCGTAGGTTACGTAGGTCCCAAGAAGGTCGTCCCCGTCATCATCGAGGGTCTGCGCCGCCTGGAGTATCGCGGCTATGACTCGGCCGGCATCGCTGTCGGCTCCCCCTCCAGCCCCACGCTCGAGGTCCGTCGCGCGCCGGGCAAGCTGGCCAACCTCGAAGAGGTTCTCCGCGAGCATCCCCTCGACGGCACCTTCGGCATCGGCCACACCCGCTGGGCCACCCACGGCCGCCCCACCGAAGAGAACGCCCATCCCCACCGCGATTGCACCGGCCGCATCGTCGTCGTCCACAACGGCATCGTCGAAAACTACCTCGAGCTGAAGCGCGAACTCATCGCGCTCGGCCACCTCTTCGTCACCGAAACCGACACCGAGGTCATCGCTCACCTGATTGAACAGGTGCAGAAGGACGCGGAAGACGCCGGCGCGCCGCTCTCGCTCGAAGATGCCGTCCGCCGCTCCGTCAAACGCCTCACCGGCGCCTTCGCCCTCGGCGTTCTCTCCGCCGCCGAGCCAGACAAGATCGTCGCCGCCCGCTTCGGCCCGCCGGTCGTCATCGGCGTCGGCGAGGGCGAGTACTTCGTCGCCTCCGACGTGCCCGGCGTCCTCCATCACACCCGCAATCTCTACTTCCTGGCCGACGGCGACATGGCCATCCTCACCCTCGCCGGCGTCCAGCTTACCGACTTTGATGGCAGGCCCATCGAGCGCCAGCTCACCCGCATCCAGTGGGACCCCATCCAGGCGGAGAAGGGCGGCTACAAGCACTTCATGCTCAAGGAAATCTGGGAGCAGCCCCGCGCCGTCCGCGACACCACTCTCGGCCGCGTCTCCCTCGACTCCGGCCGGGTCTTCCTCGACGAGATGGAGATCTCCGACGAAGAGCTGGCCATGGCCTCCAGCATCAACATCGCCGCCTGCGGCACCAGTTGGCACGCCGCCCTGGCCGGCAAGTACATGATCGAGCGCCTGGCCCGCCTGCCCGTCGACGTGGACTACGCCAGCGAGTACCGCTACCGCAACCCCATCCCCGACCGCAATGCCCTGGGCCTGCTGATCACCCAGTCCGGCGAGACCGCCGACACGCTGGCCGCCCAGCGCGAGATGATCGCGCTCGGCTCCAAGACTGTCGCCATCTGCAACGTCGTCGGCGCCATGGTGGCCCGCGAGGCCCACGGCGCCATCTACACCCACGCCGGCCCCGAGATCGGCGTCGCCTCCACCAAGGCCTTCACCGCCCAGCTCACCGCCCTCTTCCTCCTCGCCCTCAAGCTCGGCAAGCTCCGCGGCCGCATCGACACCGAGCGGTCGATCCAGTTGATCGAGGAGCTCAGCCGCATTCCGGTCAAGATCGAGGAGGTCCTGCGAGGCCGCTCGGCACAGTGCGAGCACCTTGCCCGCGAGTTCTCCACCTCCCGCGACTTCCTCTACCTCGGCCGTGGCATCCACTTCCCCATCGCCCTCGAGGGCGCGCTCAAGCTCAAGGAAATCTCCTACATCCACGCCGAGGGCTACCCGGCCGGCGAGATGAAGCACGGCCCCAACGCCCTCATCGACGAAACCCTCCCCGTGGTTGTCCTGGCCACCTGCGACCACGCAGACCCGGCCTCGAAGCTCCGCTACGAGAAGACCCTCTCCAACATCCAGGAGGTCACCGCCCGCTCCGGCCGCGTCATCGCCATCGCCACCGAGGGCGACAAGGTGATCGGCGGCCTGGTCGAACACGTCATCGAGGTTCCGGACGCAACGGAACTCCTCTCGCCGCTCATTGAGATCGTCCCGCTCCAGTTGCTGGCCTACTACATCGCCGTCCGCCGCGGCTGCGACGTCGACCAGCCCCGCAACCTGGCCAAGTCCGTCACTGTCGAATAGTTCCGCGCGCCGGAGCCGGGCTTCAAGCCCGCGCGCCGGCCGCCTCCATCAGAATGCAGAAGGGCGGGTGGCCCCGGTCCCATAGACCCTTCCAAGCCACGCCGAAGGTGCCCCCGGTCCCTCGCATTTGGGGACCGGGGAGGAAGAGCCACCCGCCGTCAGGCGCGGGCCCCGGCGGCTTCCATCATGATGGCGAAGGCCTGCGCCTCGGTGGAGATGCCAGGGCGATCGAAATTGGGCGCGCTACAGGCGCCCCGCACGAATCCATCCGCATCCATCTTGCCGCGCGCCGCGGTGCGCAGCCGGTCGGCCCGCTCGCGGTAGGAGGCCGGAAGCCATCCGGCGTGCAGGCCTTCATACATGGCGAAGGCGAGCATCTGGGCGAGGTTGGTTTCGACGAAGGTTTCGGGCTTGTCGATCACGTCGTGGAAGAGGCCGTCCGGTCGCTGATGGGCGAGGCAGCCGTCGATCAATTCGCGTGCGAAGGCGGCGATGCGGTCGCGGTCCACAGCGCGTCCGGCTGGCAG
>JBAVMZ010000123.1:0-7078 GCA_049690595.1 Occallatibacter sp.
ACGCTGGGGCGCGCTGCGCTGTTGGATCCCTGGGCCTGGGCGATCGGGGTGGCCTGCGCAGCGCTGTTGCTCTCGACGCGGATCAACGCCACCTGGCTGATCCTGGCCGGAGCCGCCGCCGGCCTACTACTTCGCGGATGATTCAGTCGAAGCGGTAGGCGCTGATTTGCGCGCCCATCGGCTCGTCCGTGAAGACGCGGCGGCCCGGGTCCTTGCCGGCGGCGCCCGCCGCTATCATGAGCGGAATCAGGTGCTCCTCGCGCGGGTGCGAGTAGAGGGCCGAGGGCGCCTGGCGCCATGCGGTGAGCAGGCGATCGCGCTCGGCAGCAGGCGACTCGACGGCCTGTGTCAGCCAAGCATCGAAGGCGCGCGAGCGCGCGACGGTCTCCGGCCGCATGTAGGCGCGCAGATTGTGGAAGCTCATGCCGCTGGCCACGAGCAGCACGCCTTCGTCGCGCAACGGCCTGAGCGCGCGGCCGGCAGCCAGGTGCAGCGCGGGGTCGAGCGAGCGCACGAGCGACAGCGAGACCACCGGAATCCGCGCCTCGGGGAAGGCGACCTTGAGCGGCACAAAGACGCCGTGGTCGAAGCCGCGGTCCCGGCTGAGGGCCGCTGGCAGCCCGGCCTCGCCGAGCAGGGCGGCCACGCGGGCGGCCAGCTCCGGGGAGCCCGGCGCGGGCCAGGTGAGCTGGTAGGTGTGGGCGGGGAAGCCAGTGTAGTCGAAGATCAGCTCGGGCTGCGGCGCGGCGCTCACGGTGAAGGCCGCCTCTTCCCAGTGGCCGCTGACCACGAGAATGGCGCGGGGCGGCAGGGGGAGCGAGGCAGCCAGACCTTCGAGGAAGCGCCGGGTGGCGTCCCAGGTGTCGGCCGGGCCCCAGGTCCAGTCCATGAAGAAGCAGGGTCCGCCGCCGTGAGGCAGGAAGATGGCGGGTTGGCGGTTGGGGGTTGCGGACATGAGCGGGCGCCTCCGGATGGGCCGGTCCAGGGTGACCGGCGAGATTAGTTGTTCCAACAACTATCTAACGGATGCGCCCGCCCTGGAGCAGGGTTCACTTTCCTGCGCCCGGCTCGATGGGGCCGGCCAGGAAATAAACGTAGACCAGCATGGCAACGCCGATCAGCCCGGGGATCATCCCCACAAACCAGCCCTCGCGATCCCCGTTCCCGAGGCCGATGAGCAGGCTGAGCGAGATGCCGACCGCCAGGGTGATCAACCCGCCGACCTTCATGCCCTCGAGCGTCTTGATCCGCTGGAGACGGTTCTCTTCGCGCATCAGATCCATGGCCGCCTTTGCCCCCTCGCCAGAGGACTCCGCCAGCCGCCGCACGGTCTCCGCCTTGTAGAAGGCCTCCCGTTCCCTGCGCCGCGAGTCGATCCAGCTCACCAGCGGAATGAAGACCACAAAGAGGCTGACCGCCCCGATGGAAAGGAATATCCAGAGTCCCTGGTTTGCCATGTCTGCCGGGTTTGCCAGTGAAAGCGCCAGATGCATCATTGTCATTCTCCTTCTGCCAGCCGGGATTCTTTCCCCTGGCGACCGGTGTGACCGCAGCCTTCCCGAGCGGGTTGCATTTTCTTCTCGGTGTGCACGCCGCCGCCGCTTTGGGAATAAAATGCAACCAACTTCACACCCGCCTGGTCGTACACGGCGGAGAGAGCCGGCGCGTGGTGGCAACCGCACAAACCGAAATCGACGACCGGGCCGCCGTGGAGCGCGTGCTGGCAGGCGATCTGGCCGCCTTCGAGGGGATCGTGCGCCGCTGGCAGGGGCCGCTGATCAATATGGCCTGGCGCTACTCGCGCGACCGGGCGCGGGCCGAGGAGATGGCCCAGGAGGCTTTTCTGCGCGCCTGGCGCAACCTGGCCCAGTGGCGGCGCGAGTCGAGCTTTTCCACGTGGCTCTTCGCGTTGGCCGCCAACCTCTACCGCACGGAGCTGAAGCGGGTGCCGACGGCGTCGATGCCTCTGGAAAGCGCGCCGGAGCCGGCCGGGCCGGCCGGGCAACTGGGCGCTCCCGAACAGCGGGCCAGCGAGGACACCGTGCGCCGGGCCGTGCTGGCGCTGCCCGCCCGCTATCGCGAGCCCGTATTGCTCTACTACTTTCACGAGATGGACCTGGCCGCGGCGGCGCGCACCATGGGCCTGCCCGAGGGAACGATGAAAGCCCGGCTTGCCCGCGGGCGCGCCCTGCTGAAGGGGCGCTTCCCCTTGCTGGCCGCCGCTCACGCCACGCTCCAAGCCGCCGCCGCCGTCGGAAGGGAGGCCTGAGGGATGAACCGCGAACCGCTTGACCGCATTCTCGCCGGGGAAGAGGAGCTGGCGCCCAGCTCGGGCTTTGCCGCCTCGGTGATGGGGCGCGTGCGCGAGGAATCCGTCGCGCCTCCGCCCATTCCCTTCCCCTGGAAGCGCGCCCTGCCCGGCATTCTGCTCGCCAGCGGCGTCCTGGTATGGGCGCTGGTGGAGTTCCTCCGCATGGGCGCGGCCGGGCTGGCCACGGTCAGCTTCCAGGCTCCGCACGTGACGCTGGCCGCGCTGCGGTCCGCCGGAGAGAAGGCGCCGGCGGTGGCCGCGGTGGCCACCGCGGTGCTGGCGTGCCTGCTGGTGCGCCGGCTGGTGGGCCGGCAGCGGCTGCTGTAGCCGAGAAAGGCGGAGCCCTTGAACGACCCCTACGATCTCGGACGATTCCTGAGCGCGCAGGCGCCGATGTACGCGCAGGTGGTGAGCGAACTCGGCGCCGGCCGCAAGCACGGCCACTGGATCTGGTTCATCTTTCCGCAGATGAAGGGACTGGGTTCGAGCCCGCAGTCGCAGTTTTACGGCATTGGCTCGCTGGCCGAAGCCGAGGCCTATCTGGCGCACCCAGTGCTGGGGCCGCGGCTGCGCGAGTGCACCCGGCTGGTGCTGGCCTGCCGCGGCCGGTCGCTCGCGGACGTTCTCGGCTTCCCGGACGACCTGAAGTTCCGCTCGTCGATGACGTTGTTTGCCGCCGCCGCGCCCGCAGCCGCGGAACCGCTCTTCCGCGAAGCGCTCACCGCCTTCTGCGGCGGCGAACCGGACCCGGCGACACTGGCGCTGCTCTGCCGCAAGAGCCTGTGAGGCGGCCACGCTGTGCAGTTTCGCAGCGGTGAGGCTTCTTCAGGTCGACCGGGGCTGGGGGTACGGGCTTTCCGGGACTGGGAGGGGGGCAGCCGGGCCGCGGCCGGAAGACGCGCCTCCCGCCGCAGGTTCGTGCTTTCCCAGATCCCGAGATCGGAAGCTGGGGTGCCCGGGGTGCGAAGACGGACTCCAGAGCGATCTGCCGTAATGGGATGGAGTCTTGTGAAGACGGTTATTGACGCCCGGTCGCGGAGGCGGTATGGTCGATTATCGTTATAGCGAGGATCGACACGTCCATGCCCAAACGGAAGCTTGACCCACTACCCGCCGCCGCATTTCAGATCCTGCTTTCTCTGGCCGGGGAAGAGCTTCACGGTTATGCCATCATGCGCCAGGTGGAAGAGCAAAGCAGCGGCCGTATCCGGCTCGGACCCGGGACGCTCTACAGTTCCATTCAGGCGCTCCTCGAAGAGGGATTGATTGAAGAAGTCGATTCCAGCGGAAAACCGGAGTCGCGCGATGAGCGGCGGCGATATTACCGGCTCACCTCGACCGGGCGAAAGTTGGCG
The DNA here is from genome assembly GCA_049690595.1 of Occallatibacter sp. Classification (GTDB taxonomy): domain Bacteria; phylum Acidobacteriota; class Terriglobia; order Terriglobales; family Acidobacteriaceae; genus Telmatobacter. The sequence continues at coordinate 3,667 of JBAVMZ010000123.1, forward strand.
CGGGCCGAAGCAGAGAAGCTCGCCGATCTGCTGCGCGTGGCTCGTGCAAAGAACATCCTGAGGGGGGAGTATGTCTGAGAAGATACTCGCCTTCCTTCTAAGCATCTATCCTTCGCGATTCCGCGAAAAGTACAGGGAAGAATCCATTCAACTGGTTCGCGACCTCTATCGGGACGAGACCGGGCTATTGCGGAGGACGCGCCTCTGGATGAGGCGGCTGGCCGATCTTTTTGCCGGCATTCCGCAGGCGTATCGGAACAGCTACGTTTCCCCGGCATCGTCTCCGGTTGCGCAGGGGATCGAGGGAATGCCGACTTTCCGTGTTCTTGAAGAGGAGCCGGTGCGGCCTGGATTGTTCCTCTTCGGAAGCATTCTTACCCTGGCGCTGCTTGGCGCGTTTTCCGTGGTGCTGAGTCATCCCACGGTCTATCGCGAATGGAGGGAATCGAGCGTTTCCCGTTCGCCCATCGAGGCCGTTATCGAGAGGCTGAATCGGCCCGCATCTTCCGGGCAGTCCGGCTACGAGCCCTCGCAGGCGGATGAAACTGCTTCGAACGACGGGCGAAACGGGGAAGCTCAGAAGGCCGATACGCTTGCGGCCCGACAAGCACCGGCCGGGACGCAGAACACACTCCATCTCAGTGAGAGAAGCAGAGCCATCCGGCCGGTGGTGGAGAACCGCGAGGCAGACGGCGCGCACCCTACTGTCTCCGCTGGGAGTGTTTCCGTTGCGCGGCTGACGCCGGAGCTCGATGGCGCGACGCGAGGTGCGCGAGGGGCAATGGGGTCGAGCAGCGGCCCGATTCCAGCTCGGAGTGAATTTTACGGCGCGGCAGTCGGCCAGTATCGGGCAACGACGGAGACCAAAGACTGTGGCTTCGAGAGGATCGAAATATCGCCGCACAATATCGGGTATCTCCAACTGAATACGTTCCCGGACCCCTCGATCTGCGGCGCCAGCGCGGATCGAGCGATGACCAGGCTGAATGAGACGAGCGCCATCGTCTTCGACCTTCGGGAGAGTCGCGGGGGTTCTCCCGACATGGGGGAACAGATTGCGGCTTGGCTGTTCGAGCGTCCAGCGGCGTGGTGCAGCCCGCGCGAGCGCTCGGGCGCGCAGAGCAGGACCCTCTCCCCCGTGCGAGGGAGCAGACTCGGCAACAAGCCGGTTTACATACTGACTTCCTCGCAAACCGGCGGCGGCGCCGAAGAGTTTGCTTACAACCTGAAGATGCTGAAACGCGCGACTGTGGTGGGTGAGAGAACACGGGGCGAGGCGCATTCCGGCCAGTTTTACTGCAACAGGGCAGGTTCCGGAATCCCAAGGGAGCCGCTCATGAATCCGTATGGGAAGGCGGACTGGGAGCGGAGCGGCGTCGCCCCCGATGTCGAGGTGAAAGCAGCGGGCGCGCTACGGATGGCCGAGGAATCGGCGCGGGCGAGAATCGCAAGGAGATAGCCGCATCGGCCCGGTGGGCCACCGGCCGACCGAGGTCCGTGCTTTCCCAGGTCTGAGAATCCAGACCTGGGGCACCCATTTTCTTGCCGAGGAAGGAGGGGGAACGTCTGGGCCACTCATCAAGGCCTAAGCCGCAGAACAACTTCCCCTTGAACCTCCATCCGGATACGCAGTCGGCTTGAGTCGCCTCCTTATCCCTGAGGTAGAATGGCGACCATGTCGGGCAAGCCCCTTTTCTTTGTACCTGTTTTCGGCGCAATCTGCCTGGCTGCCTTGCCCTGCCCCTTCGCTCCAGCGCAGGCCGCTCCGTCTGGTCAGGAATACGATCCAGCGATGGTGCTCCATGTCGAGACCCGCGAAGCTGTGCTGGACGTGGTGGCGCGCGACCGGCACAATCTGCCGATCGCGGATTTAGCCGCCGGCGAATTCCAGGTCTACGAGGTTCCCAACCATGGCGGCAAGATTTCGCGCCGCATCCTGTACCTTCGCACCGTCGACCCGGAGCGCAAGAACCAGGAGGAAGATGCAACGGACGGCTTTCATGTCAGCTCGGGCGCGGTTTGCGCGCTGGACGCCGCGGTTCATTACCAGATCGCCATACCGGCATCTTCGGAACCCGGCTATCACGCCGTTCTGGTGAAGACCACCCGGCCTCACGTGAATCTGACTTTCCGCCGGCGGTACTATGTTGGCCGCACCAGAGAAAACGCCACGGCGAACGACCTGAAGAAGCTCGTCAATCCGGAGGCGCTGAAGGAAGCGGCCTGCTATCACCCGCTCACACCGCCCACGCTTGCGATGACCGCCAAAGTGCTCGACGCTCCCGGCGGTAGCGCCACGCGTTACGCGGTCGCGATCAAGCCGGAGTCGCTGAGCGGCATCGGAATCCACGGCGCCGCGCCCCGTGTGCAGCTCGACTTCGGGATGTGCGTTTTCGACGCGGCCGGGGAAGTGGCCGATTACCTGCACTCGACTGTGGACCACCAATTGAACGCCGCCGATCTTGCGCGCTTGCCGGAGCATGGCATTGCAAGCATTCTCGAAGCCCCGGGACCCGAGCCGCCAGCCCTGGCGCGGCTCGCAGTGCTCGATCGCAACACCGGCAATCTGGGTGTGGTCGATGTCTCGCGGCCGCTGCCGGTCGCCGTACAAACGAGCCAGGCCGGAAAAAAGAAGAAACTCATCGGCGATATTCGTGCTTTCGGCGCCGTCACGCCGAGCGAAGACGCCTTCTGCGGCGATGTTTACGAGCTTCCGGTGGGCGCGAGCTGGCTTTACGAACTTGGCGAGCTCGATCCAGTTGCCTCACTCTACACCAACACCCTTAACGTTCCCAACCAGGACATTACGCGCATGGGCGGCATTCCTGGCGTCACTCACAGCAGTGTCTGGTTCGGGATCGACTACTACGGCAAGTTTTATGTCACCGAGCCGGGCGAGTACCAGTTCGAACTCCAATCCGACGATGGCTCACGGCTTGAAATCGACAACCGCCTTCTCATCGATTTGGACGGAGTTCACTCGGACGTCCGGCAGACCGCCATAACCACGCTTTCCGCGGGATGGCATTCGATCCATGTGCCCTACTTTCAAGGCCCTCCAATTGAGCTGGCTCTCGTCCTCCGCATCCAGCCGCCGGGCGAATCGATGCGCCCGTTCAACCTGAACGAGTTGGTGCCGCCGGCAGCGAAGCCGTGAGAGCGGCTGGGGAGAGATGAGTGGCTTCCATCCCCGGTCCCCGAAAGCGAGGGACCGGGGGCACCTTCGGCGGGGTTTGGGAACGTCATCGAGACCGGGGCCACCCGCCCGCCGGGCGAATCGATGCGCCCGTTCAACCTGAACGAGTTTGTGCCGCCGGCAGAGAAGCCGTGAGAGCGGCTGGGGAGAGATGAGTGGCTTCCATCCCCGGTCCCCGAAAGCGAGGGACCGGGGGCACCCTCGGCGGGGTTTGGG
>JBAVMZ010000124.1:0-5637 GCA_049690595.1 Occallatibacter sp.
GGCGCGAGCCGGGAAGCAGGGACGGCGGCGCGGGCCGGAGCGCCCGTGGCCACGCCGCTCAGCAGCTCTTCGAGAGGCAGCAGCCGCTGGGCGTGGATGAGCTTGATGAGGCCGAGTTCGAGGTGGAAGCGCTGTTCCTGGCGATAGTTCAGGTCGTCGAAGGTGCGCAGGACGATCTGCAGGTTGCGCGTAATCTCCTCTTCGGTAAACAGCATGGCGGTGCGCGCGGCGCGCTCGCGCTCGTCCCCGGAGATTTGCAGCAGTTCGGTCTGGGCGCCGCCCAGCTTGGCCATCAGCGTGTTGCGCAGGTAGCGCACGAGCTGGCGGGCCAGCGACGAGGGGCTGTGGCCGGCGTTGAGCAGCACGTTGAGCTGCTCCATCAGTGTGGCGCTCTGGCCCTGCGCCACGGCCTCCAGCAGCCGCTCGAAGACGGCGTTGGGAACCGAGCCCATCAGGTCGCGAATCTGCGCCGCGGAAAGCGCCGGGCGCCCGTCCTCGACCGGCGCCGAGGCAATCGCCTGATCCATGATGGAGAGCGCGTCGCGCATGGAGCCGTCGCCGGCCTCGGCCAGCAGGGCCAGCGCGGCATCCTCGGCCGTCACCTCCTCGGCGGCGGCGATCATGCGGAGCTGCGTCAGGATGTCGTCGAAGCGGACGGCGTGAAAGCTGAAGTGCTGGCAGCGCGAGCGGATGGTCTGGGGGATGTTCTCGGGCTCGGTCGTCGCCATCATGAAGATGACGTGTGCCGGCGGCTCCTCCAAGGTCTTGAGCAGCGCGTTGAAGGCGGCCTCGGTGATCTGGTGGGCCTCGTCCAGGATGTATATCTTGTACCGGTCCCGCGCCGGGTCGTAGCGCGCATCGTCGCGCAGCTTGCGCACTTCGTCGATGCCGCGGTTGGTGGCGGCGTCGATTTCGATCACGTCGACGGCGTTGCCCTGCCGGATCTCGGTGCAGGACTCGCAGACTCCGCAGGGCTCCGCGGTAGGCCGCTCCGCGCTTCCGACCGCTGTCCGGCAGTTCAGCGCCTGCGCCACGATGCGGGCGATGGTGGTCTTGCCGATGCCGCGATGCCCCGAGAAGATGTAGCCGTGGGCGATGCGGTTCTGGGTGAGCGCGTTCATCAGCGTGCGGGTCACGTGGTCCTGGCCGGCGACGTCGGCAAAGCGCTGGGGACGATATTTGCGGGCCAGAACCTGGTAACCCATGGGCGGCGAGAGCTCCTTGACGGCTGGCGCACTTCGGAGGCGCGCCTGCAAGCGATTGTATCGTTCCGGGCAGGGGCGGGGCTTGGATTCAGGAACGCCTGGGGCGGGGAACCTTTTGGCGGAGGGCGGTGTCTCAAGAGGGTATGCAGCTTGCGCGATGGAGAGCCGTGCTTGCCGCGCCGGTGTCGGCGCTGTTTCTGGTGCTTGCGTTGGTGGCCTTCGGCGCGCGGCAGCACTCCTCAGCCGGCGTGCCACTGCGCGTTAATGCAATCCCTCCAGACCCGCCCGCGCCAATTGCCTGCGACTCAATGGAAATCGTGGTGGAACTGGATGGCGCGGGGAAGGTCCGGATCAACGGTTTCGAACTAGCGAGAGAACAGTTGCGCGGAAAGCTGAGCGAGATATACGAAAACCGCTACGTCAAGAAGGTCTACGTTATGGCAGACTCCTCGGTTTCGTATCAGGATTTCGTCGATTTCCTGAGCCGGATCGAGGGAGCATCTCCGGGGCTTCAAGTGGTTCTGTTCTCAGGCGAGCTGCGCCGCAGGCAGGAAGAAAAGGCAGTCTTCCCTTGTGTCTTTCTTTCGTCGCCGATCAGACCCGTATATCCAGTCCGGGTCGTACATTCAGTCCGGGATCTCCTCAAGTCCACCGCGCGATAATCAGAAAAAGCTAGCAGCGCAGCTACTTTTTGGCGGTCTTGAGCAGGCCCTTCTTTTTTGCGGCCTTACGGCGCCGCACCTCCTCTTTCGAGTACATCGTCCCGCGGCACTTCTTCTCGCCGCAGTTGCAGACGGCCTCGTCGTCGCCGCCGTCGTAGAGGCAGTAGTCGTAGGTAATCTCCTCGCCGGCGGCGATGTTGCGGATGGCGGTGACCCAGACGCGCCCGCGCACCTCGCTGGTCTCGCAGTTGCCCTGGCAGGAGTGGTTGATGAACATGGCGGCGCAGTGGCCGTCGATGACGATCGAGCCGTCGCCCAGTCCAAAGAGGTAGGTGACGGGCGCGTCCTCGTAGGCCTGGTCGGCCTCGTCCTTACTGAGGCGATGGCCGGTGTACTCGGCGACGCGCTGGCCCTTGCGGATCGGCGTGGTGGTGTAGCAGCCGGCGGCGTGGATGGCCGAGGAACGGATGATAAGCGCCATGGCGATGTGCGATGCTTTCCTTTGAGAACCGTGTATGGAAGGCATCGTACCAAATGAGGCGTGAGGCAGTGCGAGTGAGCGGTCGAGTGCGGGTTTGTCTGATGGCGGTGGGGATGCTGGCAGGGTTGGCGGGGGCGCAGACCCCTCCGGCGCAGCAGCCGGCGACGCCCGCCAAACCGGCGCCAGCCCAGCCTTCGAATTCGAACCCGTTTCCCGAGGACACCAGCGGCGTCCCGGTGATGCCGACCCGCGAGACGCCGGCCGACGTGCCCGTGCCAGTCTACAACGGGGCCGATGCGCCGCCGATTCCGCTGCCCGGCAAGGATCGCGACCCGGCGCGCAGCCCGGACGACCCGGTGGTCGAGGACGTGGCTACGGCCGGGGAGGCCAGTTCGAGCCTGAAGGGCCTGGAGAAGCTGCTGCCCTCCGACGACGACGAAAAGCCGGGCAAGCACCGCAAGGCGGCGGCGCCCGAGAAGCAGCAGACCCACCAGGAGCTGGCTTCGAAGGATCTCGAGATTGCCAGCTACTACCTAGACCAGCACAACTGGAAGGCCGCCGCGTCGCGCTTTGAGAGCGCGATGGTGCTGGACCCGGAGAACCCGGCGGTTTACTTCGGCCTGGCGGTGGCCGAGCAGCATCTGGGCAAGTTCGCCAGCGCGCGTGCGCACTACCTGAAGGTGGTCGACTACGATCCGGACTCGAAGCAGGGTAAGGAAGCGCGCAAGGCGCTGAAGGACCCGGCGGTGGCGAATGGGGTGGACCCGAAGCCGGCCCCCGCGGCGCCCGAGAGCCAGCAGTAGGGCCTCAGAAGCCGGCCCAGCGCCAGTAGAGCGCCAGCAGCGGCTGGCCCCACAGGGCGCTCACAATGCCACCGATGCACAGGAAAGTGCCCAGCGGGAGCTTCTGCTGCGCCCAGGGACTCCCGTCGCGTCGGGCGGCGGGACGGGCTAGCAGAACCAGCGCGGCCAGCGCGCCAAGAAACGAGCCCAGGACAAAGGCAAGCAGCGCGCCGGGCAGACCGAGCCAGGCGGCCAGCATCGCCATCAGCTTGGCGTCGCCCAGGCCGAGGCCTTCGCGGTGGCGGATGAGTTGATAGAGCCAGCGGATGATCAGAATCAGTAGGGCCGCGACCGCAATGCCCGCCAGACGCTCCCCAACAAACCGCAGAAGCAGCTCGTTCTGGATTCCCAGAGCGCCGTAAAAGGCCAATACGCGATTTCCGTTCAGCCAGAACCAGAAGGTAGCCACCAGGAAGCCCAGCGCTGTACCCGGAAGCGTCAACGCATCCGGCAGCCACAGGTGCTCGACGTCCAGCACTGCCAGCGCCACCAGCAGCCAGAGAAAGAGCATTTGGCTGAATTCGAGGAACACGTAGCCAGAGGCGGCGGAAGAAGGCGCCAACTCGGAATAGCCCGGCAGCCCCTGCCACGCCGTCAGCGCCCATAGCGCCCCGACTGCGCCCTCCACCAGCGGATGCCGCCAGCCGATCCAGGCTTGGCACTTGCGGCAGCGGCCGCCGAGGGCCAGCCAACTCAGCAGGGGAATGTTCTCCCACCAGGCCAGCGCGTGCTCGCAGTGGCGGCAGTGGGAGCGGGGTGCGACGATGCTCTCGCCCTCGGGCCAGCGGCTGAGGCAGACGTTGAGAAAGCTGCCGAAGGCAAGGCCGAAGAGTGCGGCAAAGAGGGTTACGAGCGCGCGAATCATGCGTGGAACTGAGTATACGGCGCAGGACCAGGGTGCCCCATGCCGGGACAGTCGGGCGCGCGAGGCGCCTCGTTTCGAAACAGATTCGGGGCAAGGCTGTCCTGATTTGCTACAGACGGCCGGCACTCCTCATAAAATCCGGGAGCGCGTGTCCTGTTTCGCTACAGCGCGCATTACCCCGCCGTCAGATCCGCCCTCCAAAAAAGCGGAAACCGCGCCCTGATCGGAGGCGCGGTTCCCGGTTGAGCCTGGCCGGATTGCGTGTTCAGAAGACCCAGAGGCTGACGAGGACGAGCAGGATGGCGGCAACGGTCATCAGCCGGTAGGCGCGCTCCTCGGAGCGGCGCTCCTCAGCCGGCTGCTCGCCAGCCGGGAAGGCGGTGGATGCGAATTGGGGGGAGGTCTGCATCTCGGTCCTTCCTTTCCTTGCTCTTCGGCCTGGAATACGGATTTGTCGATCGTCCGGTTCCCGGCTTACCCGATTAGACGCCGGCAGGGCGCTCCGGGGTGCCCGCCGGATCTGCGGAAAAGGCAGATTTTTCTTGCCATTCATAAAGCGTATCGGCGCAATCTGGCGGCGGCGCGGCCAACGCCGGTGGAATAGAGATCCTTCTTCCATTCTTCGGTAACCGGTGTAGAATTCGGCTCGTGAACACTGGTCCGGATCTCGCCCCTGCCGTTGAGAACGAAACCCGCAATTGGCTTCCCTTGGTGATCGCCGCCGGGGTGGTGCTGGTGGTGGCCGCCGTTTTGGTTTTCACCCTGGAGCGCCACCACACCGGGGCGCAGGTGGCGCCAATCACCGCGCCGCTCGACCCCTACGCCGCCAGCCTCCCGCTGAGCCAGATGGCGATGAGCTATTCCACAAGCCTCGCCGGCGGCAAGGTGACCTATCTCGACGGCCGCATCGCCAACAAGGGGACGCGCACGGTCACCGGCATCACCGTGCAGGTGCTCTTCCGCTCGTGGACCAAAGATGTGGCGCAGAACGAAACGCAGCCGCTGAAGATCATCCACATGCGCGAGCCGTACATCGACGTGGTGGCGGTCTCGGCTGTTCCGCTCAAGCCCGGCGACGAGCGCGAGTTCCGGCTGATCTTCGACCGCGTCTCGCCGGACTGGGACGGCGTCTACCCCGAGGTTCGGATCCTGCACGTCGAAACGAAGTAGCCGCGCGCAAACGACCGGGTAGAAACTTCTCCTCCAGGCAAAAATTACATGCGTAGCAGGGCTGCGGCCGTCCGTGTGGCGGGATAGTCCGGGCCTTTGCGTTCCTCTATCTTGTTGTTGTCACACCAGATAATGGATTCCAACCGGGAGTCTGCGAGTTTGGCCCGCACGGTGCACTAGGGAAGGGGGAGCGGATAAGACCGCTCAACCCGCGGGAAGGCCCCGCAAAGAAAGGCACGGCGGAAGCCGGACCCCGTACTCACCGATGCAGGCATATTCTTCCATCTTGTTCCCTCGCCAGCTTGCTGTACTTGCGCTGGCATCCGCCATCGGGTTCCCGGTTCTGGCGCAGCAGGCGCCCGCGGCCGGAAGCCAACCGGCGGCTTCTCCTTCGGCGGCGCTGGGCCAGCCC
>JBAVMZ010000125.1:0-2760 GCA_049690595.1 Occallatibacter sp.
GGCCTCGACCTGGTGGCCGGCGTGGGCGGCAACGCGCGCCATCTGGCCGCCGCAGCCTGCATGGGCGGCGTCGCCTCGCTCTTCTTGCCTGATGCCGAAGCAGCCGGCCGGTGGCTCCGCCAGACCCTTCAGCCCGGCGACGTGGTCCTCGTCAAAGGCTCCCGCGGCGTGCACCTGGAGCGGGCCATTGCGGCCTTGCAGGAACCGCGCTGACCCAGACCGCGCGTGCCTAGTAGAATCAAGGTGAATTCCGCGTCATACCGGCTCTGGAGGCCTCTTGCTTTACTGGCTGCTCTACGAAAAGCTCTTTCCGTTCTTTCACCCCTTCCGCATCTTCCGTTACCTGACCTTTCGCACCGCCTTTGCCTCCGCCACGGCGCTGTTGATCACGCTGCTCATCGGGCCCTGGGTCATCCAGAAGCTGCGCGAGTTCCAGATTGGCCAGTACATCCGCGAGGACGGCCCGCAGTCCCATCAAAAGAAGTCCGGCACGCCCACCATGGGCGGTGTGCTGATTGTCATCGCCATTCTGCTGCCCACGGTTCTCTGGTCCATTCCCTCGAACCCCTTTGTCTGGATCACCGTCTTCGCCACGCTTGCCTTCGGGGCGATCGGATTTGCCGACGACTACATCAAGGTGGTGCGGCGGCGCAACCTGGGCCTGACCGCGCGCGCCAAGCTGCTCTGGCAGGCGCTGGCGGCCACCATCGTGGCCCTGGCCCTGATCGTCCTCGAACAGTTCCGGCTCTTCTCCACGCAGATGACGGTGCCCTTCATCAAGAGCTGGCGGCCCGATCTGCTCTGGCACCTGTGGCCAAGCACGGTTCCGCATCTGGCACTGATCGCCTTCCTGCCCTTCGTCGTCTGGATCGTGCTGGTCCTGGTCGGCTCGTCGAACGCCGTCAACCTGACCGACGGGCTCGACGGGCTGGCCATCGGCTGTACCATCATCGCCGCCGGCGCGCTGGCCGTGCTCACTTACGTCAGCGGTCACGTGGTCTTTGCCGACTACCTCGAGTTGCGCCGCATGCCCCAGGTCGCCGAGCTGACCGTCTTCTGCGGGTCCATGGTCGGCGCCTCCATCGGCTTTCTCTGGTACAACGCTCACCCGGCCGAGATCTTCATGGGCGACGTGGGCTCGCTCTCGCTGGGCGGCGCCATCGGCACCGTGGCCGTCATCATCCGCCAGGAGCTGCTGCTGCCCTTCATCGGCGGCGTCTTCATCCTGGAGGCGCTCTCGGTCATGCTGCAGGTGGGCAGCTACAAACTGCGCAACAAGAAGCGCATCTTCAAGATGGCGCCACTGCATCATCACTTCGAGCACATGGGCTGGCAGGAGTCGAAGGTCATCGCGCGCTTCTGGATCCTCGCCCTGGTGTTTGCACTGTTTGCACTCACCACACTGAAACTGCGCTAGCCGCATTCCGCGCGCGCGCCCCCGGGAGCACAATGGAGGCAGCCGCGGAAGCTAAAGCGAAACCAGAGTGACTGTATCCCGAAGCCGAAACGCTTAAGTCGACGCGACCAACAGGGAGCGGCGACCCTGAACCAAGCTCAACAGGCCACACCAACTCTGGTTTCGCTCTAACAGCCTGAGGAACACCCCATGATGGAACTGAAAGGCAAAAAGGTTCTGGTCGTCGGACTCGGCAAGTCCGGTCTGGCGGCCGCCCTGTTTCTGCGCCGCCGCGGCGCACAGGTCACCGTCAGCGACGTGCGCTCGGCCGAGTCGCTGGCCAAGGAGATTCCCGCGCTGCTCGAGGAAGGCATCATGGTGGAGGCCGGCGGCCACGGCCTGCTCACCTTCCGCCGCCAGGACCTGATCGTTGTCTCGCCCGGCGTTCCGCTGGACACGCCCGAGCTGGTGCAGGTGCGCGGCTTCGGGCTGCCCATCATCGGCGAACTCGAACTGGCCGCCCGCTTCCTCAAAGGGCGGTCGGTAGCCATCACCGGCTCAAACGGCAAGACCACCACCACCGCGCTGGTGGGCGAGATTCTCGCCGCCGCCGGCCTGCCCACGCTGGTCGGCGGCAATATAGGCGTCCCCGTTGTCGGGCTCATCGACCAGAGCACGCCCGAGAGCTGGTCGGTCCTCGAGGTTTCCAGCTTCCAGCTCGAAAGCACGGTCCAGTTCCACCCCTCGATCGCCGTCATTCTCAACATCACGCCCGACCACCTGGACCGTCACGGGAGCCTGGAGAACTACGCCCGCGCCAAGGAGCGCATCTTTGCCGCGCAGACGGCCGACGACGCCGCGGTGCTGAATGCCGACAACGCGCTCGCGGCCGAGGCCGCCGCCCGCGTGCCCGGCCGCGTCTACTGGTTCTCGCTCTCGCACGCGGTCGAGCAGGGCGCCTGGGCCGAGGACGGCTGGGTGCTCTACCGCGCGGCGAAGGACGCCGCCGTCGAAAAGATCATGCCCATCGCCGCCATTCCGCTCAAGGGCGAGCATAACGTGGAGAACGTGCTGGCGGCCGTCTGCGCCGCGCGCCTGGCCGGCGTTCCCGCCGAGATCGTCCGCCGCGCCGTCGAGAGCTTCCAGGCTGTCGAGCACCGCCTGGAGTTCGTCGCCACCTGCAACGGCGTCGACTACTACAACGACTCCAAGGCCACCAACGTGGACGCCACCGCCAAGGCCATCGCCGCCTTCCCCGGCGGCATTCACCTGATCCTCGGCGGCAAGGACAAGAACTCCGATTACACGCAGCTCTCGACGCTCCTGCGCGAGCGCGTGCACTCGGTCTACACCATCGGCTCGGC
>JBAVMZ010000126.1:0-1578 GCA_049690595.1 Occallatibacter sp.
GCCCAATCCCCCGCCTCCAGTTGGGGCGACAACACCCCGCTCACCGTCGCCCAGGCGCGCGCCGCACTCGCTGCCGCCGAAGCCGCCCATCCCGGCAATACCCCCGAGGTGGCCGCGGCCCTCGATGATCTGGTCGGCCTCGAACTTGAGGAGCAGGTCGCCAGCCAGGAGACCCTCACGCTGGCAAATCGCGAGCTCGCCGTCGCCCGCGCATCCTCCGGTGAGCGCAGCAAGGCCTTCGTCGCCGCCCTCTCCATCCTCTCCGAGGTCTACGTCGCTCTGAGCCGCCCCGCCCAGGGCCGCCCCTACGCCGAGCGCGCCCTCGCCATCGCGCAGAATGAGTTCCCCGACTCCGAGCAGGGCATCAACGCCGCCGATCAGTTGGCCTTCGTCTGTATCGCCCTCGCCGATTTCCCCTGCGCCGAGCGCGCCGACCTGCAGGCCATCGCCATCGAACGCAAACCCGGCCCCGAGCACGACTGGGACCTGGCCACCACGCTCTCAAACTACTCCAGCCTCAAGGAGCGCCAGGGCGACCTCCCCGCCGCCGGCGCCGCCATTGAGGAAGCCCTCGCCGCCGCCATGCGCAGCCATCCAGACGACGCCCACATCGGCGTCCTCGAGAACAACCTCGGCCTCCACCTCATCAAGCTCCAGAAGTTCCCCGAGGCCATTCCCCACTTCAACCGCGCCATCGAGATCTTCCGCCGTTCCTACGGCGACGACAGCACGATGGCCCTCTCCACCCTGAAGAATGTTGCCGGCCTCTATTCCCGCACCGGTCAGTTCGCGCTGGCCTGGAAGGACTTCGAACTCGCCGTAGCCAATCACAACGAAACCGTCGACGACCAGGCCCACGGTCACGCCGAGTTCGCCCGCTCACTGGCCTCCGGCGGCGATCCGCAACGCGCCATCGCCGAAGGCCTGCTGGCGGCGCGCATGGGCCGCGAGCACTTCGTCCTCGAGGCGCGCACCCTGCCCGAGCGCCAGGCCCTCGCCTACGACCGCCAGCGCCCGCGCGGCCTCGACACCGCCCTCAGCGTCCTCGCCCGCCATCCCGATCTGCCCGCCGCCGAGATCTACCAGGAGGTGACGCGCTCGCGCGCCCTGGTGGCCGACGAAATGGGCAGGCGCCAGCGCAATCTGAATGCCGCCAACGACCCGGGGGTCGCCCGCTTGCTCCAGGATCTCGACCAGGCCCGCGCCGCCCTGATCGAGGCTGGCAAGGAAGCGCCGGGCCAGACTGGCAACGCCGGCCGCGTCGCCGAAGCCAGCGAGCGGATGGAAGCCATCGAACGCCAGTTGGCCGAACGCAGCGCCCTGCTCCGCGCCGACGAGCGCGTCTCCGCCGTCGAACTCGACGACCTCCGCCGTGCGCTCCCCACCGATGCCGCACTGGTCTCGTACATGCGCTTTGACCGCCGCGCCGTCGACGCCGTGGACCCGGCCCGCACTGATACCCCGGCCTACATGGCCTTCGTCCTGCGCCCCGGTCAGCAGCGCATCCGCGTCTTCGACCTGGGCGACGCCGCCTCCATCGAAGCCGCCGTCACCCGCATGAGGGCCACCGCCGACGCC
>JBAVMZ010000127.1:0-7012 GCA_049690595.1 Occallatibacter sp.
GAGCAGAGCCGGCTGGTAAAGCTGACCGTCGCAAGGTAACAGGGAACAGGTAACAGGGAACAGGTAACAGGGAACAGGTAACAGGGAACAGGTAACAGGGAACAGGTAACAGGGAACAGGGATCGGGGAGTAGGGAGCACCCCAACTTGCCGGCGCAAGTTATTCCAGGAATGAACACTGTGGCGGCCGCAAAGAGTAGCGCCGGTCTCCAGACCGGCTGTGGCGTGGGCCTCCAGGCCCGCGCATCCTCCTGCGGCACCAACCCAATGGCCATCTTGTTTATGAGGAGTAGAGGGTAGCGTTCCGCGGTAAGAATCAAGGTTGGAAAGGGCACGTCTTCACAAGCTGCGGGAATACTCGGACGGAGTGGGCCTTGTAACTGGGCACGACCTCAGAGGCTGCGAAAAGACCTGAAGCATGGCACGAAAAATGTGTCAGGGCACGACCTCAGAGGCTGCGAAAAGACCTGAAGCATGGCGCGAAAAATGTGTCCGGGCACGACTTTAGTCGTGCCGATCAAGCCAACAAAGTCAATTGGGCTTTAGCCCCTGCGGGTTGGTTTTTTAACGAATTGGACTTTTACCACGGCCAGCAAAGGACTAGGCATGAGGGGGCGGAAATGGGATGGAACGAGGATTTGGAGCGGATTGCCGAGCAGGAGCGGGTTCTTGAGCTGCCGCGTCTGGACGCCGGGGTGGCCTGGGAACTGGGCTCGCGGCTGCGGGCGCTGGCCGTGGAGCGCGGGCTCGCGGTGGTGATCGACGTGCGCCGCTTCGGGCAGCCGCTCTTCTATGCCGCGCTCGATGGAACCACGCCGGACCATCCTGAATGGGTCCGCCGCAAGTCGAACGTCGTTGCCCGCTTCCATCGCAGCTCCTATGCCGTGGGGCTGCGCGAGCGGGCGAAAGGCGAGACGCTGGCCGCCTCGCAGGGATTGCCGCTGGTAGACTACGCCACCCACGGCGGCTCGTTTCCGCTGCGGGTGGCCGGCGCCGGAGTGGTGGGTTCAGTCACCGTCTCCGGCCTGCCCCAGCGCGCCGACCACGAGCTTGTCGTCGAGGCCCTCTGCGGGCTGCTGGGCCGGGATTACGCGGCACTACGGCTGGCCCCGGAAGCCGACTGACCAGCCAGACCCGCAGGTCGGGTTACGGCCGGAAAGGAACGAGCTGCCGCCGCTCCCGCCCCGGAGCTGCCGCCGCACCCGCCCAGAAGTCGCCGCCGCACCCGCCCCGTGGATTCTCTCTTCCATGTCAAGCATTTTTGGCGGGGTAGTTTGGATTTTTTGAGGCATGGGGGTCTATCCCTCCGATGGTTGAAGGGGGCCGGGCGAGAGTATTCCCGCCTGGCCCCTGGTTCATCGTCAGGATGAGCCCGCCGGGTTATCCCTCGGCAGGGTTGCTTTCCAGCAGAGCCCGCTTCCGTTTCACCCGGCAAGGAGATTGTAGTGTCTATGCGGTCTTCAACTGCGGGAGTAGTTTGCTTCCGTCGTACGGCATCCGGCTTTTGAATATCCCGTAGATGGCGTGCAGCATCTTGCGCGCCACGGCGATCAGAGCCTGCAGCTTGGTTTTGTGCCGGCTCAGAAGGCTTTCGTAAAAGGCCTTCAGATGCGGGTCGCAGCGCACCGCGGTCAACGCCGGCATATAAAGGGCGCGACCCAGATGGCGGCTGCCGGCGCGGCTGATGCGGGCCGGCTTATGCACCGAGGTGCCCGAGTCCCGATGCACCGGATCGAGCCCGCTGCGCGCCACCCACTGCCGCGCTTTCAGATCCGGCGCCAGCAGCACCAACTCGCCCAAAATCTGCAACGCGCTGATCTCCCCGATCCCTGGCACACCCGTCAGCAGCCGGAACTGGCTGGCCATCTGCTCTTCGCTGTCGATCAGCTCCCGGGCCGCGCTGCGCAGCTTCAGGATGCGCCGCTCCAGCCCGGCCAGCGCTCGCTTCATATCCTCCGCCACGCAGCGCGGCGTCGCCAGCGATCCCTCCGCGGCCTGCAGCCGGTTGGCGGTCCGCGTACGCTCCAAAACCAACGCCTCGATGTGGCGGCTGATGGCGCGCAACTGGAGCGCACTCTGGCTGGGCCGCTGCCAGGGGACAAACTTCATGCGCATGCCGAACTCGGCCAGCACTTCGGCGTCGGCCTGGTCGCTCTTCGAGCGCCGCCCCATCGACTGGGCAAAATCGTGAACCCGCTTGGGGTTCAGCACCGCCAGCTCGACCCCCTCGGCCGCGTCCAGCGCCAGCGCCAGGTCCAGCGAGTAAATGCCGGTGGCTTCCAGAGAAACCCGTACCAGAGCCTTCCTCTTGCCCAGCCATGCGACCAGCGCCTTGTGCCCGCTGGCGGTGTTGGAAAACTCGCGCTGCTCCATTGGCCGATCCGCCTCGATCACCGCCACGGCCAGCGTCTCTTGACTGACGTCGATGCCGCAAAACACCCTTGCCTGGCGGGGATCGGTCGACTCGCTTCCGGCGAAAACGGGTCTGACGATAGAAACGATTTGCTTGCTCATAAGCCTCCTTGGCGCTAGGATCAGCTTCAGCAGCCGCCCCTGCCCGCGCCAACGGGCTAAACTCTATCCGCCGACCTTGAACATGCAGGCTCCAAAGGCCTTCGATTCTCCACGGCGTAAAAAGAGAGGGGCGGCGGCCGATCTACGGGACAGGCTCAACTCGCGTTGGCCTAAGGGGCGAACGGCCTTGCCGCCGAAGCGTGAACCAATCCTCACGCCTCTGATCGCAACATACAAGGGGCGCTGCGAACCGGCGCCCGTTCCTCAGGAAAGCACGGCGAATCAGGCAGTACGTTCCATGGCGGCGACAAAGAACCCATCGGTCGGCAGGCATCCGGGCAGCAGGCGCAGGAACCCCTCGGCCGTGAGGTAGGCGCGCAGCCGCTCCTCGGCCCCGGGCACAAGCACACCGGACCGCGCGAGAGCTCCGATGCGGTCTCCGAGCGAGAACAGCCGCGCGTGCGGTGCGGACGCAAGGGCCGCCTCGATGACCTGTTCATTTTCCTCCGGCTCCAGCGAACAGGTGGAGTAGACGACCCGGCCGCCAGGGCGCAGGGCGCCGAGGGCGGCGGCGAGCAGGGCGCGCTGGCGCTCCGCCTGCCGCCCCAGATCCTCCACGCCCAAGCCGTGGCGAATCTCGGGATTGCGGCCCAGCGTCCCGGTGCCGCTGCACGGGGCATCGACCAACACGAGGTCGTAGACGCCCTCCTCGGCGAGCGTGGTCGCATCGGCCAGCCGGCACTCGACGCGCCCGGCCAGCTCGCTGAGGCGTTTCGCGAGCGTGGCATGACGTTGCTGGCTCGCCTCGCAGGCCACGATCCGCGCCTGCGGGTTGCGCTCGGCCAGAATCAGCGTCTTGCCGCCGGGTGCCGCGCAGGCGTCCAGAATCCTCTCGACGCTGTGGCCCGTGGAAGCGGCTGCCAGCTCCCCGACCAGTTGCGAGCCCTCATCCTGCACGCGGACCCTGCCCTCGCGGAACGCAGCCGTCGCCATAATCTCGCCGGAGAGCACGGTTCGCGCGGCGGCAAGCAGGGCGCCAGGGGCGAGCTCGATGCCTGCCGCGGCGAGCTCGGTCTCTGTCTCCGCGCTCGCGAGCCGCACCGCAAGCTCCGGCTGGCTCTGGCCGTGCCGGCAGATGGCTTCGGCGGCCTCCGCGCCGTAGAAGCGCGTCCAGCGCTCGACCATCCACACGGGGTAGGCCTGCGCCGCCTCCGCGGTCCGCACTGGGGCCGCGGCCAGCTTGCGCAGCACGGCGTTGACCATGCCGGCGGCAAAGCGGTGGCCGGCCTGCTTGGCCAGTTCCACGCTCTCGCCGATGGCGGCGCGGGCCGGAATGCGATCCATGTGGAGAATCTGGAAAGCTGCCAGGCGCAGGGCGATGCGGATCTCGGGGTCGAGGCGCGCGCCAGGCCGGGTAAGCAGCGGACGGATGGCTGCGTCGAGCGGAATCTGCCAGCGCAGGACGCCGAGGACGAGCGCGGTGGCCAGGTTGCGGTCCGCGGGTGCCAGCGCGTCCATGCGGCGGGCGCGCAGCAGGTCGTCGGAGTGGGCCTTGCCAGCCTCGACGGCCAGCAGCGCGTCGAAGGCGGCGCGGCGTGCCGGAGAGACTCCGCTCTGTTGCTTCACCCCAACCGCGCTCCGGCGGCGATCTGTGTGCCGCGCAGAAACTCGGCGGTGGGCAAGCGCTTTTTGCCTTCGAGCTGCAGCTCAACGAGTTCGAGCCAGGTGGAGTGGTTGCAGGCGGCGAAGAGACGCCCGCCGGCGGCCACGAGCGCGCCCGGCTCGGCGAGGGCCTGGACGGCGTAAGGCACGGCATGCGGTGCGGCCACGGCCATGCGATGCACGATGAGCTTCTTGTCGCCGAGGAAGGTGAATGCGCCGGGCCAGGGCTGGAAGCCGCGCCAGCGGTTGAACAGTTCGGCCGCCGTGCGGACGGCAAAGTCCATGCGGCCGTCGTCGCGCGTGAGAATGGGCGCAAGCGTGGCGCCAGCCTCTTTCTGCGGGCGGGGCTGGATGGCGCCGGCTTCCAGACGCGCCAGCGTCTCCACCACTAGCGGCGCGCCGACCGTGGCCAGTTCTTCGAAGAGCTCGGCGGCGGTCTCCTCCGGGCGAATGATGCGCGCCTGCTGCAGCAGGATGGAGCCGGTGTCGAGGCCTTCGCCGATCAGCATGGTGGTGTTGCCGGTGACGGTCTCGCCATTGGCGACTGCCCACTGGATGGGCGCCGCGCCGCGGTACTTCGGCAGCAGCGAGGCGTGCAGGTTGATGCAGCCCAGCCGCGGCAGGGCGAGCATCCACGAGGGAATGATGCGGCCGTAAGCCACCACGACGATGGCGTCGGGCGCGATCGCTTCGAGCTGCGCGCGGAACTCCGCGTTGTTGCGGATCTTCTCCGGCTGGGTGACCTCGATGCCGGCGGCCAGCGCGGTCTGCTTGACCGGCGGTGCCGTAAGCTCCTGCGTGCGGCCCGCGGGCCGGTCCGGCTGCGAGACGGCGAGCGCCACCTCGTGCCCCGCCGCCAGCAGCGCTTCCAGCGTGGGCACGGCAAAGCGGGGCGTTCCGCAGAAAACCAGTTTCACGGCTCTTACCAGGTCCCTTCGCGCTGCATCTTGCGGATCTTCCGCAGCACCAGATCGCGCTTGAGCGGGCTCATGCGGAAGATGAACAGCTTGCCGTCCAGGTGGTCGATCTCGTGCTGTAGGCAGCGCGCCAGCAGGTCGTCGCCCTCCATCTCGAACCACTTGCCGTTCTCGTCCTGCGCGCGCACCTTCACGCGGGCGGCGCGGACCACCTTCTCGCGGATCTCCGGGAAGCTCAGGCAGCCCTCTTCCTCGTAGAGCCTGCCGTCGCTCTCGATAATCTCGGGGTTGACCAGCACCAGACGATCGTCGGGGTTCTTCCCCATGCTCACGTCGATGGTGGTGACCCGCTTGGAGACGCCCACCTGCGGCGCGGCCAGCCCCACGCCCTGCGAGGCATAGGTGGTCTCGAACATATCCGCGGCGAGCCTGCGCAGCTCGGCGTTGAATTCGGTGACCGGTTCGGCCGGTTGCGAAAGCACCGGCTCGGGGTATTTGACAATTTTCAACTTCATCTGTGCTTCTTGAACCAATTCCTTCCAATGGAATGCGTACTACTTATTCCACGACTTCCCAAACAGCAGTGAGACCAGAAAGACATCGGCGTTGCTGGAGCCCCTCTCCGACTTCCACAGCCGGAAGATCTCTTCTGCCTTTTGCACCAGGACGAGCGCTTCGGTCGGGTCGTGTCTCTTCAGAACATCGTAATCGGCCGCCTGGCGCGCTTCCTGCAACTCCCGAAAGGTACTCGCGATCAGCGCGAGTTGATCGGAGATCGGCTCGGCAAGGCGGATATCGGGGGGCAGGTTGGCCTGCCTGCCACCGGGCTGCGAGAATGCATACGCTGCCGTTGCCATTTGCTTGTGTTCAAGAACCCGCTGGGTTCTTTCCCGCAACCCCCGGGGGACGCCGGGACTGACCTGCGCCGCTGCTTCAGCGGCCAGCAAATGGAAAACTGCGTAATATGCCGCGGAAATCGCTCGCCTGATATTTGCCTGTGTCGTCACGCGCGGATCGAGAGTTGCAAGGAAGCGCGCATGCTCCAGCAACTCCTCAGCTAGCGACATCTAGTTCCCTCCGCACTTCGCCGGCACGAACGTAAAGCCAGCGGTCCAGATCGAGGACAAGTAATTCCCTACGAACCTCTTCGAGAAACCGGTTCAGATCGGCAATCTTCTTCTCGGAGGGGCGGCCGTTCTCGTACACATACTCCGGGTCGACGAGGAAGCGGACGAAGATCGACGCATTTCCCGCATGGTCCTCCCCGGCTTCGACCTCGTAGTCGACGACATAGGAGGGAAACACTTTGCCTTCAGGGTTGGTCCGGAGCCATTCGATGACCCGGCGAACAGACCGTGTCCCATCGACATACTTCAGCCGATGCCACGGAATTCCGTCGAGGCGTAGAGCGCCATCTTCGCGCAGCAAATCGACTGTGCCGGAAGAGCCCTCGACGGTACGCAGATTCGCATTCGGGTGCGCCTCGTCCGGGTGCCAGACATGGACAATCTTGAAAACGCCGCGCCTGCCATCGAGACGAACTTCTTCGCCCACGACAGGGTCCAGATTCCAGTCTTCCATCTGCGCCCCCTTTCCTAAGCCATTCTATCCTTGCCTCGACTGAGTCAGAGCTAAACCCGACGGGCCGTCAGAACCTTCGTATCTGTTCGATGTACCCAGCCAGATTCCGTTTCATTTCAAGCACCGAGTCGCCGCCGAACTTCTCCTCGGCCGCCCGCGCCAGCGTCAGCGCCACCATCGCTTCGCCCACCACCCCGGCCGCCGGAACCGCGCACACATCGGAGCGCTCATAGGCCGCCAGAGCAGGCTCGCGGGTGGCCAGATCGACCGATTCGAGCGGGCGGCGAAGCGTGGAAATGGGCTTGAGAAAACCCCGCAGCACGACGTCCTGGCCATTGG
>JBAVMZ010000128.1:0-2073 GCA_049690595.1 Occallatibacter sp.
CGGCTGTGGCCCGGCGCGGAGGCCGACCCCTATGCGCAGGAGGCCAAGCACACGGCGGAGATGGTGGCCGCGCTTGTCCCCGGAATTCCGCAGTGGTGGTTCGCCTTCCAGAGCCAGGGGGCGAGCGGCGGGCCGTGGATCGGTCCGTCGGTGGAGCAGACGCTGGACGCGATTGCCGCCGAGGGCGTCAGGGCGGTCGTGCTTCAGCCCATCGGCTTCCTTTGCGACCACGTCGAAATCCTTTACGACGTGGACATCGCCTTCCGCCAGTACGCCGCGAAGCTGGGCATCCGGCTGGAACGGCCGGAGTCGCTGAACGCCTCGCCCGCCCTGGCGCGGGCAGTCGCCGATCTGGCGCGCAAGGGCCTGGAGCGGCTGAGCGATTCCCGAGCGGACTGAGACTCTCCGCGTCTCCCTCTATAATGCCAACCATCGACGTACACAACCGAGGTGTCTGCCGTGGTTCGCAACCGAAGCCTGGTTTCTCTTCTCGTCCTCGCTCTTCCGCTGCTGGCGGCATTGCCGTCCATGGGTCAGGCCGCGAGCCCCGCGCCTGCCGCGCCGCCGGTGGTTTATGTCAGGGCCGGTCATCTCTTCGACGCGACCGGCGACACCCTGCGCGACAACATGGTGCTGGTCATCGAGGGCGAGCGCATCTCCCGGGTTGCTCCCGCGGCGGAAGCGGCCATTCCGGCCGGCGCAACCGTGGTCGATCTCTCGCAAGCGTGGGTGCTGCCCGGGCTGATTGATTGCCACACCCACCTGGAGGCGCGCGCGGACAGATACGACCCCATCTGGGATGTACGCGAGACGCCCTTCCAGGGCGGTTTCAACGGCGTGGTTAACGCGAACAAGACCCTGCAGGCCGGGTTTACCAGCGTGCGCGACGTTGGCTCGCAGCCCTTCTTCGCCGTCGACCTGCGGCGCGCCATCGACGAAGGGCTCTTTCCCGGCCCGCGGGTCGTGGCCAGCGGCCCGCCGCTCTCCATCACCGGTGGCCACGGCGACATGAACGGCTTTGCGCCGGGTGTCGAGAACAGGATGTACCCCGACGAGCGCGGCTACTCGCTGGTCGACGGGCCTGAGGCGGTCCGCCACGCCGTGCGGGCGCAGATCAAGTACGGTGTCGACCTGATCAAGCTCATGGCCACCGGCGGCGTGCTATCCGCCGGCGACAAGCCGGGCGCCGAGCAACTGACCTACGAAGAGATGAAGATGGCCGTGGACGAGGCGCACCGCACCGGCCGCAAGGTGGCCGCCCACGCGCACGGCGCGCAGGGCATCAAGGACGCCGTCCGCGCCGGGGTGGACTCGATCGAACACGGATCGCTGATCGACCAGGAAGGCATCGAGCTGATGAAGGCGCATGGCACCTACCTGGTGGCCGACATCTACAACGACGATTACATTCTGGGCAAGGCCGTCGAGTTCGGGCTGCCGAAGGAGAACGTCGAGAAGGAACGGAGCCTGGGCCGGCTGCAGCGCGAGAACTTCCAGAAGGCTGTCGCCGCCGGGGTGAAGGTTGCCTTCGGCACCGATGCCGGGGTCTATCCGCACGGCGACAACGCCAAACAGTTCCACTACATGGTCAAGTTCGGACTGACGCCGGCAGCGGCCATTCACGCGGCCACCTCCAGCGCCGCCGATCTGATCGACCGCGCCAAAGACGTGGGCACGCTCGAGGCGGGCAAGTACGCCGATCTGATTGCCGTCACCGAGAATCCCCTTGCGCGGATCGAGGCGCTGGAGCACGTGGCCTTCGTGATGAAGGGCGGCAAGGTCTACAAGGACGAGGTGGGCGCGGCGAAGGGTGCGAAGTAGCTATCGCTCATCCGCTCAGCCGTGGTGGCGGCCGCGCGGTTGTGCGTATTCCACCCTTGCGGCAAGAACAAGTATGCCGCAAGGATGGGGTGCCCAGGGCGATGCGATGAAAAGGCGGCCGCGGTACTAGCCGCAATTTCTCACACGAGTTGATTTTGTGGTGATCGGTGTGGTGTTTCAAGGGTGGAGGGCCGTGGAACGGCTTGGAATCGGCTCGGCGATGGGTTTGGCGGATGCGCCGAAGGGCTCATC
>JBAVMZ010000129.1:0-11468 GCA_049690595.1 Occallatibacter sp.
CTTTGGTTGGGAGTTCGGGGCGGGTGGGGGAGCCTTGGGCGTCTTCGGCGTCATCCAGGATGCGGTGAAGGGCTTGCCGTCGCCCGCCGCGCCGCGCCGCCCGCCGCCGGAGTGCGCCGCCGCGCGCGGAATCTCCTGGCTCTCGTTCTCGTAGTCGTAGTGGCGGTCGCCGAAGGCCGAGTCGCGGTGGTGGCCTGAGCGGCCGCCGTAAGCCGGCGTGGCCCAGGCAGGCGCCCGGCCGCCCAGGTTCTCCACCAGTTGCGACGGAATCTCCTCGAGGAAGCGCGAGGGGATGGCGCGTTCCGGCGCGTCGTTGCCGTAGCGACGGCGGTAGTTGGCGCGGGTCACAATCAGCGTGTTCATGGCGCGCGTCATGCCCACGTAGCAGAGACGGCGCTCCTCTTCGAGCTCGTCTGGGTTCTGTAGCGTGCGCGAGTGAGGGAAGAGACCCTCCTCAAGGCCGGCCAGAAAGACCAGCGGAAACTCCAGCCCCTTGGCGGCGTGCAGGGTCATCAGCGTGACACGCGCGTCGGGGTCGAACTGGTCGGTGTCCGAGGCCAGCGCGGCGTGGTCCAGGAAGTCGCCCAGCGTCTCGCCGCGGACCTCCGCATCGTGGGCGGCGTTGGCCAGTTCCTTCAGGTTCTCGATGCGGCTGAAGGCCTCCGGCGTTCCTTCGGCTTCCAGAGCCTTGATGTAACCGGTGCGGTCGATGAGGAAGCGGATGAGTTCGGGCAGCGTGGCTGCATCTCCGGGCGAACGGAAGGCGACTGGGGTTTCGTTGTCCTCTTCGTCATCGTCTTCTGCTTCCGTTTCGTCCGGCTTCGGCATCTGGAGGAATGGCTTGACGGGTTGCGCCGTCGAGGGCGCGAAGTGTGAGGCGTCGAGCAGCGCCATCTGCGGACGGTCCTCGCTGCCGAAGCTAAAGCCGGTGCCCGCGTCGCTCTCCGCCGAGCCGAAGGCGAAGTCCGTGTCGGCTTCCTCGGCGGCCGTGTCGGCCGAGAGCTTGCCGGCAAAGTCGGGGTCCATCATGGCCTGCGCATCGAGGATGAGCTGGCGGAAGGTGTCCAGCGCCATCAGCGCGCGCGCCGGGATGAGCCGGTTCTGGATGGCGGCGGTGATGGCTTCCCAGGTGGAGAGGCCGGTCTCCAGAGCCAGCCGCTCCAGGGTCTCCATCGTCGTTTTGCCAATGCCGCGGGCCGGGGTGTTGACCACCCGTTGCAGCGCCATCGAGTCGTGCGGATTGCGCACCAGGCGCAGATAGCAGAGCAGGTCCTTGATCTCGGCGCGCTCGTAGAAGCTGAAGCCGCCGACCATGGTGTAGGACAGGCCGGAGCGGCGCAGGGCCTCCTCGACCAGGCGCGACTGCGAGTTGGTGCGGTACAGCACGGCGCAGTGCGGGCCGCCGCCGGAGCCCTCGTCCGCAGCCGAGGCCGACTCGCGGAGGAATTTCTGGATGCGGTCGGCGATGAAGAGCGCCTCGTTCTCGCCGTCCGGCGCTTCGTAAAAGCCGATGAGCGACCCGCCCTGGCGGTCGGTCCAGAGGTGCTTGCCCTTGCGCTTGAGGTTGTTGGCGACGACGGCGCCGGCGGCCTCGAGGATGACCTGGGTCGAGCGGTAGTTCTGCTCCAGGCGCACGATCTTGGCGTTGGGAAAGTCCTGCTCGAACTCGAGGATATTGCGGATGTCGGCCCCGCGCCAGGAGTAGATCGACTGGTCCTCGTCGCCGACGGCGCAGACGTTCTTCCCAGGGCCGGCCAGCAGCTTCATCAGCTCGTACTGCGGGCGGTTGGTGTCCTGGTACTCGTCGACGAGCAGGTAGCGGTAGCGGCGCTGGTAGCGCTCGCGGGCCTCGGCGGAGACTTTGAGGACGCGCAAGGCTTCGAGCAGCAGGTCGTCGAAGTCCATCGCGTTGTTCTTGGCGAGTTCGGCCCGGTAGCTCTGGTAGATGTGCGCGATGCGCTCGCTGTTCTGTTCTTTTGAGCCGAGGTAGTACTCCTGGGGGTCGATCATGTGGTTCTTGGCCCAGGAGATGCGGCCCAGCACGACGCGCGGGGTGAGCTGTTTGGTGTCCAGCCCCATGCGGCGCATGATCTGCTTGACGATGGCCTGCTGGTCGTTCTCGTCGTAGATGGCGAAGGCGCGCGTCAGCCCCTTGCCGCCCACCTGCAGCACCTCGATGTCGCGGCGGAGAATGCGCACGCAGAGCGAGTGAAAGGTGGAGATGAGGGGCTTGGCCAGGGAGGAGTGGCCGAGGATGCGCTCGACGCGCTCTCCCATCTCGCTGGCCGCCTTGTTGGTGAAGGTGACGGCGAGGATGGAGTCCGGGGCGACGTTGCGCTGCTGGATGAGCCAGGCGATGCGGCTGGTGATGACGCGGGTTTTGCCCGAGCCGGCGCCGGCCAGGATCAGCAGAGGCCCGTCAATGGATTCGACGGCGTCGCGCTGTTGGGGGTTGAGATTGGCGAGGAGCGAGTGCAAGGCGCGAGTCCGGCGGGAAGAGTCCTTCCTCTAGTGTACCGTTCCCGGGGTTGACGGCGCAGCGATGCTCACTGCGGCAAGCTGTCGATGAATGCCCGCATCTCTTTCAGCGTTTCCTCCGGCCTTGCGATGAATAGGTAATGATAGACCCGCGGCCAAAGCACTGCGCGCGATCCGGGCGAATCCTCTTCCAGCGCCTTGGCCCGCGCTTGGCAATCCGTCGAGTTATACGCCTCAAGCTTCCCGCGCAGCGCCTGGTTGTTATCGATCAACGGACCGTAATCGACTGGGCACGCATAAATCGCCAGCACCGGAATCTGGAATCTGGTGAACTTTTCCCATTTTGCGTCCTCGGGGCTGACGGCCGGATGCGGACGGAACTTACCCACGCTCCCGTCCGGATTCGACTCGAAGCTCCAATGAAGCTCAACCTCCGGCGGATTTCCACCGACCATGTTCAGGGCGTACCACGCGCGGAGCTTGGTGAAGCTGGCCATATCGGCGGCCGCTGGGTGGCCCTGGCCCGGCGGAACCTGGGAGATCAGATCATTGAACTGCTTCTTCCGCGCCAGATCCTTTTCCATCGCCGGGAGCTCCGTTTGCAGCAGTTCGTCGATGAGCTTTGCGTCTCCCTGCGATTGGTTGAATTGCTCAAGCTTCTTTTGTAATTCGGGCAAGTCGAAGGAAAGCTCGCCCACCGAAGGGGCATAGAATGCATACCCGTATGCAGCATCCAGGTAAACCGCGCCACCGATTCTGCCCGGAAAGCGGGTGGCAATCGAACTAACTTCCTGCCCGGCAAACGAGTGACCCACCAGGACAGGCTTATCCAGCTTCAGCGCCTCCAGCACCGCCAACACATCGTCGCCCAATCGGCGGGCGGAGTACCCGCTGGACGGCGCGCTGGAAGCTCCCGACCCACGCCGCGTGACCCCGTAGACGCGATACTTCTCCGCCAATCTTGGCGCAAAATCGTCGTAAATATGCGCGGTGTTTCCCGAGCCTGCCAGCAGGACGACCGGCCTTCCCGTGCCGCCCCAATCGAGCACCTCGAGCCGCACATCCTTTTCGACGGTGACCATCTGGACACGATGCGGCGAAGAATCCGCAAACGCCGGTTCCGGTTCGACCGCCGCAGTGTTGCCGGTCTGCGAAAGAATGCCGCCGGGGAGGCAGCAGAAGAGGGCCAGCGTTCCGAAGTTCCTCAGCACAGCAAAAATGGCTCCATTCACGATCACAAGAATTAGAACACGAGCGATGCGCGGCGCGAATTGAGCATATTGTACAAAATGGCCATTTTATTGTACCTTTTTGGATATGCAGATCGTCTCCGCCACCTACGCCAAGCAGAATTTCGCTGCGATCCTGGATCTGTGTCAAAGGGAACCGGTAATGATCCAGCGCCACGAGCGGAATACCGCGGTGCTGGTTTCCGCGGACGAATACGACAGATACCAGCGGACGCGCGAAAAGGGAAAATCGCAAGCAGAGTCCCCCAGCGGGTCCTCTTGAGCGCGAACAGGCCGACCGCAGGCAGGCTATCCTGAATCCATCATGTCCATTCAGAACCAGCCCTTGCGCCGCGTGGCCGTTTACTGCGGCTCCGCGCCGGGCACAAACCCGCTCTTTATCGAAGAAGCCCGCGCCCTGGGCGCGGAGATCGCCCGCGCCGGCCTGGGGCTGGTCTACGGCGGAGCCACCGTCGGCCTGATGGGCGCCGTGGCCGATGCGGCGCTGGATGGTGGAGCCGAAGTCATCGGCGTGCTGCCCGAGGTTCTTATCCCTTACGAGATCGCCCACGAGCGGTTGACGCGGCTGGAGACAGCCGCCACCATGCACGAGCGCAAGGCGCGCATGGCCGAGCTGGCCGATGCCTTCCTGATCCTCCCCGGCGGCTACGGCACCCTCGACGAACTGATGGAGGCCGTCACCTGGGCGCAGCTCCGGCTGCACGCCAAGCCCTGCATCCTGGTGAACACGGCCGGCTACTGGGACCCGCTGCTCGCCTTCCTGGACACGGCGGTCGCGGCAGGCTTTGTGCGGCAGGCCAACCGGGACCTGCTGCGGGTGGCCGCCGATGCGGCGGAGGCGGTGGGGATGGTGGTTGGCCAGGCAGTCGTGCAAGCCGGCTGACGGGGGATTTCGCTCTCCCTGGTCCCGACGGGGCGGCGCCGTTCTCCTGGCTGGAACCGCGCGTGGGGTAGAAGCGTACACTTGGGCAGCTACCGGCCCGGACTGGAAGGGTGCGCCCATGCAGGCCATTGTCTACCACAGGTACGGATCTCCCGATGTGTTGCACCTCGTCCAGGCGGAGAAGCCCGCCGCGGGCGAAGGCGAGGTGCTTCTCCGCATCCATGCCGCCGCCGTGAACCCGCTGGACTGGCACTTCCTGCGCGGCGAGCCGTACGTCGTGCGCCTGTTCATCGGGTTGCGACGGCCCCGGGACCAGCGGATGGGCGTCGACGTGGCCGGCGTGGTGGAAGCGGTGGGTAGCGGGGTCACCCGGTTCAAGCCGGGCGACGCGGTCTTCGGCGCCTGCCGCGGCGCGCTGGCCGGTTACGCAACCGCTGCGGCCGGCAAGCTTGCGCACAAACCCGAGAGGGTGACCTTCGAGCAGGCGGCGGCCGTGCCCGTGGCGGCACTGACCGCACTCCAGGCCCTGCGCGACAAGGGCGGCCTCGCAGCTGGTCAACGGGTGCTGGTCAACGGCGCGGCGGGCGGCGTGGGCAGCTTTGCGGTGCAGATTGCCCGGGCGTTTGGCGCCAGGGTGGCCGGCGTCTGCAGCACGCGGAACCTGGAGATGGTCCTTGGCCTGGGCGCCGAGCGCGCGATCGACTACACGCGGGAGGACTTCACCCGGAGCGCGGAGCCCTGGGACCTCGTGCTCGACCTTGTCGGGAACCACTCGCTGGCGGAGTGCCGGCGGGTGCTCGTGCCCCGGGGGACGCTCGTGGTGGCCGGCGGCAGGCCGGGCAACTGGGCAGGTCCCTTCGTCGGCGGGCTGCAGATGGCAGTCGCAAGGCCCTTCGTCAGCCAGAAGATGACCGGCCTGTTTGCCCGGATGAACCAGCAGGACCTGGAAACGCTCCAAGGGCTGCTCGAAGAAGGCAAGGTGACGCCGGCGATCGATCGCTCGTATCCGCTGGCGCAGGCCGCCGAGGCGATTCGTTACCTGGAACTGGGCCACGCGCGCGGCAAGGTGGTCGTGACCGTGACCGACGAAGACCGCCGCTGACCCTCCGGCTTCGGCGCAGCGGACTTCCTGCCAGCAGGCCTCAGTTCGGCGTGCCCTCGGCTGCGGTTTCGTCGAAGGTGCACTCGGGGCACTGGCACTGCCGGCGCAGATACTCCCAGGAATAGATGCCGCCGGAGTGGCCGTCCTGCCAGTTGAACTGAATGGCGTAGCGGCCCACCGGCTGGGCGCTGGCCGGCTTTGGCGGCGGAGTGAAGATGGGCAGCAGAGCCGCCGGCTTGGGCCGCGGCTGGCCCGGCTTGCGTCCCTCGGCCTTGCGCTCCTCGATGCAGGTGGCGCAGGGGCAGGCCTCGCGCAGCCAGGGAAAGCTCCAGGAGCTGCGATGGCCGTCCTGCCACTGAATCTCCATTCCCGTGCCCTCGGTCAGCAGAACGCGGACCTTTTCCGGGGTGATGGCGATGCGCGGCAGGGGCCGGTTGGCCTCAACCTCGCGCTCGGCCTGGCCCTTGTCGACGATGCGGATGCCTTCGTGGCTCATGGCTACATTGTAGTTCTCAGCGCGGTGGAGTGGTGGCGGAGTCCGGGCTCTTCCAGAGCAGCGAAATCACCACGCAGCCCGCGAGAAGCAAGCCCATGATGGCCAGCGAGAGCCCGATGGGCACCTCGACCCAGCGCGCCGCCAGCATCTTGAGGGCGACGAAGGCCAGCAGCAGCCCAAGGCCGTAGTGCAGATAACGCAACCGGTCCAGCAGCGCCGCCAGGGCAAAGTAGAGCGAGCGCAGACCCAGCACCGCGGCCACGTTCGAGGTGTAGGCCACAAAGGGATTGTGCGTCACCGCCAGGACCGCCGGAATGGAATCGACGGCAAAAAGCAGATCGGTGCACTCGACCGCCAGAATGACGGGGATCAGCGATCCGCGCGCCGGCTGCAGCCGGCGAATCCAGCCCGGAACCGCCGCCCGTGCCGAGCCGCCCCGCAACAGACGGAAGGCAGCGTACAGAAGGATGAGGCCGAAGAGCCAGGTGATCCAGTCGAAGCGTTCGAGCAGGCCGACGCCGGCGGCAATAAAGCCCGCGCGCAGCACCAGCGCTCCGGCCACGCCCCAGGCGAGCGCTTGGTGCTGCCGCTCCGGACCGATGCGAAAGCCCTGAAAAAGCACGATAAAGACCAGGAGATTGTCCATCGAGAGCGAGGTCTCGATGGCGTAGCCGGCCACGAACTCGAGCGCCCGTTGCCGTCCAAAGGCGACCGCCACCCAGCCGGCAAAGACGGCCGCAACGAGCGCCAGCACCGCGGTCCAGATCCAGGCCGTGCGCCTGCGCCCGGCCGCGCGCGCCCGGCCCGTCAGCAGCGAATCGGCCACGAGCAGCGCGACCACCGCCGCATGAAAGCCCACCCACCAAACCCACGAGACGCCGGCGACCATAAATGGATGCTACAGGAAGCGGCTCAGGACCCCAGAGACGGGAAGGGCGCGGCAACTTCGACCCGGTTCTCCGCGGTCCTGGCCCGCCCAGCCCTGGCGCCCGGAGTCTGGTCTTTGACATTGGCAAAGGGAGTTGTTAGCCTCAGAAAGGGTGATCGCGGCCTCTTGAGGCCAGCGAAGTATCGTCTGCGTCCCCGTCGTCTAGCCCGGCCCAGGACACCGCCCTTTCACGGCGATAACACGGGTTCAAATCCCGTCGGGGACGCCAATAAAATCTACGACTTAATCAGACGATATTGTCGAAACAGCGCATTCGCATCCAAAATCCATCCAATTTCCGTTTCGGATGCGGCGGCGGACGATCCTGCTTTCACTTCAATCTGACAACTCGACCGGCGTCGCAATTCAGCATCGTCATCTCGCAGCACATGGCGCTTAAGACACTCTTTTAGCTCCCGGCATGGGCGGCGCGGCAGGACTCCTGCCTATGAAGGCGACACGAGATCACCAGGGTCACCTCTCGAATCCCCAATCAGGGTTCGATCGGTTCTCGATGCAAAGAACGCTGTGAAGCCGCGGCAGGAATCACCAGAAGAAGTGCCGCAGCCGTTCGCGCCAATCCGGCCAGAAGACGCGCTCCAGCAGAAGCTCCAGCAGAAACCACACAACGATGAGCCCCAGCGCGGTCGACAGAAGCCGCAGCCGGTCGTGCGGAGGACGAACCACCGGCGCGCCGGGCACAAACCCGGGGTCAACCAACACGGAAAGGTAGTGGTCTCCGTGGCTCAACCGCACCAGAGCCTCATCCCACCGCGCCTGTTCCGTCAGGTCGTGCGCGGCGTCGCGGGCCTCGATCTGAGCGGCCAGCCGGGCGATCCTCCGCTCGTACTCGTCCTCGTCGTAGCTGCGCTCGAATTCGGCGTTCACTTCGAGGATGCCGGGCAGGGTCCATCCCGTCTCGCTGAAGTAGAGCATCTTGCGCTCCACCTCGGTCAGCGGCGCGCCCTCCTGTTCGGCTTCGGCGGCAATGCGCCCGGCCAGGTAGTCCTTGGCCTCGCGCACCGTCGGAAACCAGGGGCCTGCCGCTGGCCCGAGTGGCCACGCCGAGCTCTGCGCCGGGCCCGCGGACGGGGCCCGAAACCGAAGAACCCAAGGATCGGAAGCAGCGCCACAGCCAGCGCCTCGCGCCAAGGCACGCGCCACGGCCGGGCAGTGGGGTTGCCAATCCGCTCGACGGCAGTCATCACGACGTAAGCGCACCCCAGAACTGTGATCGTCCCAAGAAACCAGACGCCCATCCGGCTGACAAACATCCATAGGTCGTACGTACAGTCTGTCTTTCTCGGCTACTGCGTTTTCGTCCTCACCGCCTGGACTTCGCCTCGTTCTGCTCCACGCGCGCCTTCACCAGCTTGCGCACCAGCGCCGCTGACGGGGGCTTGTCCAAGGGGAACTGCAGCGTGCCCTTCGAGGTGCGGTACTCCTTCACCTCGTCCTTGAACTCGTCCAGCAGCGAGGCGCTCATGGGGAAGAAGCTGCAATGTGCCTTGAAGGCGGCGTAGGAGACGAGCGCGCCCTTCAAGTAAAAGGCGGGCATGCCATAGCTGAGTTGCTCGGTGGCTTCTTTGGGCGCGGCGGCGCGAATGGCCGCGCGCACCTTCTCGAGGGTTCTGCGGGCCGGCTCCGGCACCTGGGCCAGGTAGGCCTCCACGGCATCCACGCCGCTCATCCCGGTCGCGATCTTCTTCGTTGTGCTCATCGCGTCACCTCCGCAACCACGCGCGCAGAGCGGCCAACTCCGCCAACCCCGCTAACTCCGCTGCCTCTCAAGGTACTCCAGCCACTCCTCCATCCCCGCGCCGGTTTTGGCGGAGGTCTCGAAGATGCGGATGCCGGGACGGATCTCGTTGATGTTCCTGAGCGCCGCGTCGCGGTCGAAGCCGACGGCTTCCGCAATGTCCATCTTGGTGACGATCGCCGCGTCGGCGGAGTTGAAGAGCGTGGGGTACTTGAGCGGCTTGTCCTCGCCCTCGGTCACGCTCAGCAGCGCCACGCGGATGCGCTCGCCCAGGTCGTAGCTCGACGGGCAAACCAGGTTGCCCACGTTCTCGATGAAGAGGATGTCGAGGTCTTCCAGCGCAACCGGGACGCCAGCCGCCAGTCCCTCAGTCCCTTGTCCCACAGTCCCTGTGCCCTTCGGCGCCTCCCACCCCTCCAGATGCTTCGCAATCATCTCGGCGTCCAGATGGCAAATCCCATGCGTGTTGATCTGGCGCACCGGCGCGCCGCTGGCTGCCAGCCGCCGCGCGTCGTTGTCGGTTTCGAGATCGCCCACCAGCGCCGCCACGCGCAGTCCCCGCGCGCGCAGTTCGCGCATTGTCCGTTCCAGAAAAGCGGTCTTGCCTGTTCCCGGGCTCGAGACCAGGTTCAGAACCAGCACGCCGGCGGCCTCGTAGCGCTGGCGCAGGGCGCGGGCCAGCTCGTCGTTCTTCTTCAGGATTCCCTGGCGCAGCTCCACAATCCGGGTTGTCATGGTTTTGTCTCCTCGCCCTCGGGGTCGTCGATCTCCACCGATTCGATCTCCAGCTCGCGCCCCGCGCGTACGTCCATCGAGGGCTCGCCGCAACGCGGGCAGCGGAAGCTCTGCACGCTTTCGAGGGTCACGTCGCAGTCGCACGGCGCGCAGTGGACGACGACCGGCACCACCGCAACCTCCAGCCGCGACCCCTCCAGCCGCGTTCCCTCGGCAGCAATGCCGTAGCAGAACTCGAGCGACTCCTGCACTACGGACTGGAGCGCGCCCACCCGGATCCGCACCGCCAGCACCCGCGCGCCGGGGTAGGCGGCCAGCGACTCGGTCACCGACTCCACAACGCTCGAAACGATGGACAATTCGTGCATGAAACTCTGATTTTACGCTGGTCGAAGCTCGGGGGCGCGGACGATTGAATTACGCTTGACGTAACGCATAAGGGGCGGTACGCTGAGTCGTGATCGAAGGCTACCGGGACCGAGGAACCGAAGCGTTTGCCGCCGGGCAGCGTGTCCGCGCCTTCGAGGGGATTGAGCGCCAGGCCCGATTGAAGCTGGACCGGCTGGAGGCGGCAACCTCGCTGGCCGATCTGGCCGCGCTCCCGGGCAATCGTCTGGAGCGACTCTCCGGCGACCGGGCCGGTCAATGGAGCATCCGCATCAACGGCCTGTGGCGAATCTGCTTTGAATGGCCCTCCGGCGAATCCGGGCCGACCGAGGTGGAAATCGTTGATTATCACTAGGAGGCGAACCATGGCAGTCCTTGCGATCCATCCCGGCGAACACCTGGTGCTGGAGCTCGAAGAGTTGGGCCTGAGCGCGTCGGAGCTGGCGCGCAAGCTTGGCGTGCCGGCAAACCGCGTCACCGCCATCCTCAACGGTCAGCGCTCCATCACCGGCGATACCGCCCTGCGGCTGGGGCACTTCTTCGGAACCAGTCCCCGCTTCTGGCTCAACCTGCAAAGCCTCTACGATCTGCGCGTGGCCGAATCGAAGGCCGGTCAGAGCATTGCTCGCCTGCCGAAGCTGCGCGCGGAAGGGACCGCGGCGGCGTAGACCAGCAACGCGCGAGGCGGCCCGAAGGCCGCCTCGGACGGCGGGGTCACCCGATTTTGGCGGCGGTGACGATCACCTGGAGCGCGCCCTTGCTGTCCAGGTCCTCGGCGGAGAAGACCGGCGTTGGCTTGGCGATGGGAATCAGGATCTGGCCGCGCCATTTGTTTTGCCGGATGGTGGGACCGCCACGGAGCGGGGGCGCCTGACCGGCGCCGGCAGATTTGGCGTCGGCCACGGAGGTGATGTCGGCGGTGATCTCCGCGGTGAGCTTGCCGTCCACTTCGCGGACGTTGTTGACGTCGATGTTGACGCCAATGTCGATGTACTGGAACTGAGTGGCTTCCCCATCCTTGCCGAGGGAGGTGGCGATGGGGATGCGGGCGCCGGTGCGGATCTGCTGGTTTTCGCGGTCGCAGGCGCAGGCGTCGACCGAGTAGCTGCGGCTGTTGACCGGCTTGCCGTCGGGGCCGAGCTCCTGGACGACGAATTCCAGGCGGTAGAAGTGCTTTGGCGCCTCCTGGACCTCGACAGCTTTGGGCTTCTGCGGCTCGGCCGAGGGCTGGGCCTTTTCCTGAGCCAGGATGAAAGCGGGCAGCGCCGCGAGCAGCGCTGCAAGGACGAATTTGGTTCCACGCATGGTTCCTCCCTAGTTTCCGCCCTCGCCGGTTGGGTCGAGCGGAGCGATTTCGATTTTTGCGATGGCGATGGGCGCGTCTGGCGCGGGCCGGCCGGCAAGAAAGGCCTGCCACTGCCGCGGAGTGAGTTGGCTGGTGGCGGTAGCG
>JBAVMZ010000130.1:0-8368 GCA_049690595.1 Occallatibacter sp.
TCCTTGCGCCCCGCGCGTGCCTGGGCGATCGCCGCTTCCACGCTCGGCGAATCGAAGGCGGCAAAGGGCGCCTTGTCGGCCAGCGTGAAGACCTGGTCCAGCGGCAACCCGATCGCCCGCGCCAGCGCGATCTTGTCCTTTTCGAGCGCGTTCCTGGCCACGATCAGCTGCTGCTCCAGCGACTGCTCGTCCACGCGCACGCGCAGCTCGTCCAACTTGGGCGCCGTGCCGGCCTCGTGACGCGCCACGGCCTGGTCCAGCGAGATCTTCGCCGTGGCCACCTGCGCCTCGACGGCCGCCACCCGCCCCTCGTCGGCCAGCGCCAGCAGGTAGGCGTTGCCCACCGTCAGAATCACCAGCTCTCGCGCGTCGGCTGCCGAAAGCTGCGCCGCGCGGAAGTTGTGCCGCGCCGCCATCCAGTTGCGCAGCGCCGCCAGGTCAACGACCGACCAGTTCAGCGTAGCGCGAATGTCGGTGTACCCAAACGGACCGATGATGGTGGGAAAGCCCTTGATGCGCAGGCCCTCGGCCGGCAGGTCCACCTGCATCAGGTTTTCCTTGGCGCTGAATTCCAAATCGGGCAAAAGCGCCTGGAGCTGGCCCAGTTGCTCTCCGCGCGCCGCCGCCGTCTGCGTCCCGCTCAGAATCGCGCCCAGATTGTTCTTGAGGCCGCGCTGGACCGCCTCGTCCAGAGTCAGCGCCAGGGGCTGGCTGGTCGCTTGCCCGGCTGCCGCGCTGCCCTGAAAGGGCGAGACCGCCTGCGCCGCCGCGGCCGGAAGCAGCCCGGCCGTCAGAATGGCAAGACCCAGCGTGAAAACACACACCGGGGTCGATCGGTTCCCTGTAAAGAAAAAGAACATCCCTGTCATTCGACTTTCAACGAAGCGCGGAATCCGGTATCCGGTCGCTTCCAGTTTGGATGCACAGACCAACTGTGAGGGTTCGCAATTCGATTGTAGCGGACCCCCGCTCTCGCGACCGTTTACAGATATGGACGGGAAAGGAGGTCGCGGAGACTCGCCAGCGGAATTGCATGCAGCAGACTCCCCCAGGCATTTACGAGTGCGGAGAGGAAAGGAGGTCGCGGAGGCATTGCATGCAGCGGACTCTTCCTGGAGATTTACGAGTTCGGAGAAGAAAGGAGGTCGCGGAGAATCGCCAGAGGCATTGTTCGCGGGCGCCCAGGCCGCCTGGTTCCTCAGTCCCTGCCCCTCTCACTTCCCCGCCGACGCATGAATCAACTGCGAGGCCAGCGAACACAACCCCTGCCGGAAGACCACCCGCACGGCCTCCGTGCTCCATCCGGCGGCCCGCGGCCCGCCATGCTTCGCGAGCAGTTCCGCCGTCTCCGGCGCCGGAATCCCCGCCACGGCCCGCAGCACGAAGATCGTCCGCAGCGTCGCCGGAAGGCCTTCCAGCCAGCCGCGCACCCGTTCCCGGTTTGGCCCGGCGATCATCTCTTCCAGTTCCTCTGTCGAGATCCCGGTCGAGGCCAGGTCGTCGTCGTCGATGCACGAGGAGTCTGGATCCAGTCCCTCCGGCGCCGCCAGCGCCGCCGGATCGCGCTTGGCGAGCAGCTCCACCGCCGCCACGCCCAGGGAGCGCCGGCTGTTGCGGCGGACCCGAGCCGGGTCCGCGCAGGCCGAGACCTCGGCGTTGGCCACCGCCGCCTCCACCAGCCGCACGCTCTCTTCGCCCTCGCCGACGAGCATCGAGGCGATCGAGTAGAGCCCGGCCGCGATCTGATCCAGAACCTCGTTGCCACGGGCCGCCGTCTCCGCCACCGTGGCATCGTCTTTGGGCGCGCCGTCCAGCAGGCCGCGCACCTTCCGCGAGAAGTACGCAGCCTCGGCGGCCACCGGCGCGCCGGTCGTCAAATTGTCGCGAGCGGGTTCGGATTCGCTGGGCATTGTAAGTGCTCCTCTGGGCCGGCGGCCTTACGCAAAGAGACGGAAAACCGGGCCGCCAGGATGCAATCGGCCGGTCCGCCCGGCCGGGCGCGAGCTCTTCGCTCAGTGTACACGTGGCGCAGCTCTTGCTGGCCGGACTCACCGGACGCGCACCCCGTCACTGCGGCGGCGCCTTGGGCCGAGCCGGCGCATTTGCGTAGTAGCCCGTCTTGTGGCGGATATTGAAGGCCCCCGGCGCGGCGCGCGGCACCGTCACCTGCACCCGGTGGAAGCTCCTTCCGGGCTCCTGGTTCTTGGGGTAATACCCAAGCAGATATTGCGTGCGCAGGTCGTCGCTCACCCGCGCAAAGGCCTTGTCCAGACCGCCGTCCGAGACGTAGAAGCTCTTCCCGCCGGTCTGCTCGGCCAGCGTGATCAGCGCGTGCTCGCCGCCCAGCTCGCGGCCGGCGCTGGCCTCGATCGGCACGTCGATGACGGAGTAGACGATCACCTCGTTGCGCAGCGCCTGTTCGAGAGCATCGGCATAGGTCACGCTCGAAGCCGTGTCGCCGCCGTCGGAGACCAGCACCAGCACCTTGCGCCCTTCCTTCCGCCCCAGCCCCTGCGCGCCCGTGTAGACGGCATCGTAGAGCGCGGTGGCGAAGTCCGGGCGCAGACGGTCCAGCGCGTGGTCCAGCGTGCTCACCTTGTTGGTGAACCCCGCCAGCTCGCGCACATCGGTGGCGAACTGGATCAGGCTCATGTGGTCCTGCTGCCGCACCAGGGCGTGGATGAACCGCCGCGCCGCCGTGGCCTCTTCGGCCATGTCCTTGCGCACGCTCCCCGAGGTGTCGATGGCCAGCGTCAGGTTGAGCGGCGACGCCAACTGCCGCTCGAAGACAGCGATCTCCTGCGGCCGGCCGTCTTCGCTCACAGCAAAGTCCTCGCGCCCCAGCCCGCCCACCAGCGCGCCGTTGGCGTCGGTCACGTTCACAAAGAGGTTCACCAGCTTCACGTCCACGCGCAGCGTCGTCTCCTGCGCCGCGCCGGCCAGCGGAAGAGCCAGCGCGGCCAGGGCCAGCCAGCCGAGCGTGCGCGCCCTATCTGCCATCGGCATCCTCCGCCGCGTCCACCGCCAGCCGGGCCGGAAAGGGCTCGCCCGCGGCCCAGACAGCGCCGTCCACAAAGGTCTCGCGCTTCCAGATGGGCACCGTCTGCTTGAGCGTGTCGATGAGCCAACGGCATGCCTCGAAGGCCTGCGCGCGGTGCGCCGAGGCCACCACGACGAGCACGCTGGTCTCGCCCACCGCGAGCCGCCCCAGCCGGTGCACCAGCGACACCTGGCGCACGCCGAAGCGGCTGAGCGCCTCCTGGCCTAGCGCACGCATCTGGCCCAGCGCCATCTCCTCGTACGCCTCGTAATCCAGGTGGAGCGTCCTGCGCCCGCGCGTGTTGTCGCGGACGATGCCGTCGAAGACCACCACCGCGCCGTCCGCGCCCGCCCGGTTGGCCTCGGCCACTGCCTGCGTGTCGATCGGCTCGCGCGTCAGCCGCGCCAACACCGCGCCATCGCCGGCGCCGCCCGAGACCGGAGGCAGCAGCGCCACCTCGTCCCCGTCCCGCAGAACCGTCTCCGCCTGCGCGTACTCCGCATTCACGCCAACGGCGATGCCCTTCAGAGCAAGCCGCGGGCTCTCGGCCGCCAGCCTGTCCAGCAGCTCGCCCACGGTCGCGCCCTCCGGCAGCTCCGCCGCGCGCGGCGCCCCGCCCAGAAGGTCCTTCAACACACCAAACGAAAGTACGTTTACCTGCATCGCTTTGAGAGAGAATACCGCCTCCCGGTTAGACGTGGGCTGGCTGCAAACGAAGCAGGCCATGCTCGGGCAACACTTTGCGGTGGAAGTATCCTCCGCCAGAGCCGGCAACCTTATGGTTGGAGTTCCCTCAAATGGTTGGTGGTCGCCTCTCAAAGAGGCCTGCATTGGAGCGATCCATGCCGGCAAAAGCCACTCGCCGCCCGTTGAAGCCAGCCGCCACCGGTTGAAGCCAACCGCCACCGGTTGAAGCCACTCGCCCCGCGCCGTAGGCGCAAGGTTGGTTAGCCCCGCGCTTCAGCGTGGGGTGGACGCGGCCAACAACCCATCCGGAGTCCCGTAGGGACGGCGCCTCAACATCGCTCACGCCCTTCTAGAGCGCCGGCGATTGGCATGGAATAACCTAATCGGGGCGGCTCCTCTGAACGTCAATCACTGACTCTCTCCCCGGCACAGCCGGGGGTTGCCCTTTACGGAACGCCGCCCTTCAACCGAAACGGTAGAGGAAGCCGGAGGGCGTGCCCCACAGATTGCGCGAGCGGTCGTCGTAGAAGATGCTGAACTCGATGCCGCCGATGTCGCAGTCGAACAAAGGCACGCGATCGAAGGTATAGTCGCCGCGCACCGAGTACTCATCTCCGCCGCAGTCGATCATCAGCGCGTCTTCGCTCGACAGGCGCTCGGGATGGGTCAGCAACATGCAGGCCACCGCGAAAACGCCCAGCCCGAACTCGTTGCCCGCCATCGCCACCCGCGCCCGCCGCGCCGAGCAGCCCCGGTGCAACATGCCGAACTGCGCCGCCACGGCGAAGATGTCGTTGCCCGGCTGCTGGTCCGCCAGGAGCTTCTCGGCCAGCTTCAGCCGCTCGCTCTGCCGCAGGTAGGTGGGCCCCAGCCTCCCGGCGATGCGGTTGTGGAACTTGCGCCGCGTCCCCAGCACGCCCAGCACCATCTCCACCGCCTCGTTGTAGTTGGAGGCAAGCGCCTGCCAGCGCGGAACGGCGAACCACGCCTCCGCACCCTCCAGCAGCGGCTTGCGCGCCAGCTTCTCCGGGCATGGGCCCAGCGACGGAAAATGCCTGCGCAGCTCAGTCACCTGCGCCTCCACCGGCCGCACCTTGTACATGGACGGGTAGCTCCGGTTCGACGCCACCTCTTCGTCCTTGTACTTGTCGCTCACCGTGTACCGCTGGATGATCTCCACCACCGAGCCGGTGACCTCGGACCGGAGCCTCGGGTGCATCTCCAGAACCGCCTGCGCGCTGTTGCGGTCCATCTGCTCGATGGCGGTCCGGAAAGCCGTCTCGACCGCCTCTCCCAGGAACTGCTGCAACTGGGCGTTCTGCTGCGCCGTGGTGTTTCCCGAGAGATGAAGAGGAGTGATCGAAGCAGCCGTGGTCGCCATGGTCCCCGCTTTCCCCGCGCATCCGCGCTCTGGATTCTGTGCCGTATATCGGCACAAAGGTGACCTTCAGCAGGGCGGTGGCACGAAAGTTGCTTGTTTCTGGGACAGGGATCGGGTCCGGGCCTTGGAGGGACGAGCGCGCATCCGGGCCACAGCTCGCTCTTCGGGAAGTGTGTCTGCGACGGGTGTTTCGGTTCTATACTCTCTCGATGCGCAACGAAATTTGCGGCGCACATCGGGGTTTCGCGTGTGACCCTCTCCCGCGTCCTGAACCAGAAGGGCGGGGTTACCGCTGAGATGTCGATCAAAATCAGCGAGGCCTTCGGGCAGGACTCGCCGGATATCTGGTTCAATCTCCAAAACGATTACGACTTGTGGCAGGCGGCTCACGCCAGGCCCGGGCGCAAGAGGGCCGAGCCGCTGAAGCCGGCCGCGTAAGGCAGCCCCTTAGGGCGCGATTCTCACCGGTGCTTCGCGCGGGCTGCGGCACGGACGACGGCAGCCGAGCTGGCCAGGCTAGGTAACTCTGGGGTAGAATTCACCGTCCGATCCTATTCCATCAGGAGGCAGGTATGGGGTTCCTCACGCGCCTGTTCGGCTCCGGGGCGAAACCGTCGGCAGCAACCACGACAGGGTCCCATCCGGCCACCGGCAACCCGGGCCTGCCCGGCCCCGATGGAGGCCAGGGCACGATCTCCCGGGAGCGGGCAAAGGCTGCAATCCTGCTGCTCTCCCTCCAAGCGCTTGGTGAGCCGAAGTTTGAAGGCCAGGAAACAGCGGAGTATTACCTGCATCTCGCCTTCGAGGCTCTAGCCGCGCAGGTCGAGTTTCTCGTCAGCTATGGGAGCGCCAGCGAAATACGCGAGAATCTTCCACGCATCCGGCAGGAAATTGAGGGTAGTGGACAATACAGCGAAGCCAGCGTGGCGAAAAAAGACTACGAACTAGACCACCCCTGGGCACAAAGGACCGAAATCCTGCGGCAGCTGCTGGACTGTGCGGAGCGAACCGCAGCCATCCAAGAAAACGGGGCCTGACGAGCGGCCCGGCGCCCCGCCTGTCAATGGCCGCGAAAGACCCGGGTGTAGTTCCGTCGCGGATTCCCAGCCTGCCGCGAGCCCCCCTTGATTTTGACCATGTTGGTGCACGCGGACGCCTCGAATCCGCGTCTACGCCACGCTCCCGACGCTAATCGCCGCCTCCGCCGCCGGCTTGTTGTCCGGCCGCGCATTCATCAGCGGAAGCGCCACCTCCAGCACGTCCTCGATCCGGCTGGCGTAGTGGATCTCGGCGTCGCCGATCAGATCCGCGTTCAGGTCCTCTTCCACATCCTGGCGGTTCTCGGCCGGCAGGATAATGGTCTTCACCCCGGCCCGCCGCGCGGCCAGGAACTTCTCCTTGATGCCGCCCACCGGCAGCACATTGCCACTCAGCGTAATCTCGCCGGTCATGGCCGTCAGCGGGCGCACCGGCGTATCGGTCAAGAGAGACGCAAGCACGGTGGCCATGGTCACTCCGGCCGAGGGGCCATCCTTCGGAATCGCGCCGGCGGGCACGTGGATGTGCAGGTCGATCTCCCTCGTAAAGTCCTCGGCAAGCCCCAGATTGCCCGCGTTCGAGCGCACCCAGGTCAGCGCCGCCTGCATCGACTCCTGCATCACCTCGCCGATCTGCCCGGTCATGGTGAAGCCGCCCTTGCCCTTCATCTTGTTGGCTTCGATGAAGAGGATGTCGCCGCCGGCCGGCGTCCAAGCCAGCCCCACGGCCACGCCCGGCCGCTTCACCCGCTCGGCCAGCTCCGTGTCCACTCGTACTTGAATGCCGCCCAGGAACTCCTTCAGCGTCTCGCGGGTCACCGCCAGAACCTCGGTCCTGCCCTCGACCACGCGACGCGCCTGCTTGCGGCAGACCGTGCCGATCACCTGCTCCAGCCTGCGCACCCCGGCCTCGCGCGTGTAGTGGCGCACGATGCCGCGGATGGCGTCGTCGGGAAAGTCGATCTGCTGCGGCGTGATGCCGTTCTCCCGGATCTGCCGCGGCACCAGGTACCGCCGCGCAATGTGCAGCTTCTCCTCCTCGCTGTAACCTTGGAGGGGAATAATCTCCATCCTGTCCAGCAGCGGCGGAGGCACCGGGTCCAACTGGTTGGCAGTGCAGATGAACAGCACCTTCGATAGGTCGAATGGCACGTCCAGGTAGTTATCGCGGAAGGTGTTGTTCTGCTCCGGGTCCAGCGTCTCCAGCAGAGCCGAGGCCGGGTCGCCGCGGAAGTCCCGCCCCAGCTTGTCGATCTCGTCCAGCATGATCACCGGGTCGCGCGTGTCGGCGCGCCGGATGCATTGAATGATCTGGCCCGGCAACGCGCCGATATAGGTCCGCCTGTGGCCGCGAATCTCCGCCTCGTCGTGCATGCCGCCCAGCGAGATGCGCTGGAACTTGCGTCCCAGGGCGCGCGCGATCGACCGGCCCAGCGAGGTCTTGCCCACGCCCGGCGGGCCTACGAAGCAGAGAATCGGCCCCTTCATGTCCGGCTTCAGCTCGAGCACGCTCAGATAATCCAGGATGCGCTCCTTCACCTTGCGCAGCTCGTAGTGGTCCTCGTCCAGAATCTCCTTGGCCCGCGCGATGTCGATCTTGGTGCCCGAGCTCCTGGCCCAGGGCAGCACGGCCAGCCACTCGATGTAGTTGCGCGTCAGCGAGTAATCGGCCGCCATCGGCGACATGCGCGAGAGCCGCGTCAACTCCTTCAACGCTTCCTTCTTCACCTCGTCGGGCATCCCGGCGGCATCGATCTTGGCGCGCAGCTCCTCGATCTCGCGCTGGCCCTCGTCCTGCTCGCCCAGCTCCTTCTGGATCGCCTTCAACTGCTCGCGCAGGTAGTAGTCGCGCTGCGACTGCTGCACCTGGTCCTGCACCTCGGTCTGAATCTTGGCGCGCAACTGCTGCACCTCGATCTCCTTGGCCAGGTGCTGGTTCAGCATCTCCAGCCGCGCCTCAATCCGCGCCGTCTCCAGCAGTTGCTGCTTGTCTTCGGTGGTCAGAAACGGCAGCGAAGAGGCCACACAATCCACCAGGCGGCTCGGCTCCTCGATGTTCGCGACAATCGTCCGAAGCTCGTCGGAGAGCGTCGGGGACTCGGTCACGATCTGCTGGAACTGCGCCACCACATTCCGCACCAGAGCTTCAGAACCGGGCGTGTCCGCTGGCTCCTCGTCCTCCAGCGTCTCCACTTCGGCCACCATGAACGGCTCGGTCTGCAC
>JBAVMZ010000131.1:0-5986 GCA_049690595.1 Occallatibacter sp.
CGACGAGGGGGCGCAGCACATCGTCTT
The DNA here is from genome assembly GCA_049690595.1 of Occallatibacter sp. Classification (GTDB taxonomy): domain Bacteria; phylum Acidobacteriota; class Terriglobia; order Terriglobales; family Acidobacteriaceae; genus Telmatobacter. The sequence goes on from JBAVMZ010000131.1 coordinate 28, forward strand.
CGCCGTGGGACCCGCCAGCGGCTGGAGCGACCCGGCGCGCCTGCGGGCCCAATTGCTGCTCTCGCTGGGGCCGATGACGCTGGCCCACGCCCTGGCGCGAGTGGTACTGGCCGAGCAGCTCTATCGGGCATTTACAATCCTCGCAGGCCACCCGTACCACGGCGGACACTGAACGCCAGTTGTCAGTTGTCAGTCATCAGTGGTCAGGGTTCGTGCCAGGGGGAAGAACCTTGCATTTCCAGAAAGAACCCGACCCCGGGGAGAATCCCTCTCACTCGTCCGCCGTCCACCGTCCACTGACAACTGGCAACTGATCACTGACAACTGACAACTGCTATGACTGACTCCCGACGCGGATTGATTCTGATCAACACCGGCCCCGGCAAGGGCAAGACGACAGCCGCGATGGGCACGGCCCTGCGCGCGGTGGGCAACGGCATGAAGGTGCTGATGCTGCAGTTCCTGAAGGGAAGTTGGCACTATGGCGAACTGGACGCCGTCAAGGCCTTCGGCGACAACTTCGTGCTCAAGCAGATGGGCCGGGGCTTTGTGAAGGTGGGCGGGGCCGAGACCGATCCGGAAGACATCCGGCTGGTGGAGGCGGCCTGGGCCGAGGCCCGCCAGGCCATCGCAGGCGGCGAGTGGGAGATGGTGATCCTGGACGAGATCAACTACGCCATCGGTTACGGAATGCTGGACCCGGCGGAGGTGGCGGAAGCGCTGCGCAACCGGCCGGAGATGGTGCACGTGATCCTTACCGGCCGGGGCGCCCACCCGCTGCTGGTGGAGCTGGCAGACACGGTGACCGAGATGCGCGAGGTCAAGCACGCATACCAGAAGGGCATTTTGGCGCAGCGCGGCATAGAATACTAACTGGCAGGCCGATTGGGATGGGATTCCTCCAGTTGGGCCGGCAGCCTGTCTTCCCTGAAGCGAAAGAGAGCATCGATGTCTTGGTTCAAGCGTGAAAACGGCGAGTTTCCCGCCACTGCGGGCGCCGAAGGCCTGGAGAGCGCGGCCGAAGCCGAGCGGCGCGTCCGGACCGAAGGCTTGTGGGTGAAGTGCGTGGGCTGCCGGGCGGTCATCTGGAAGGCCGATCTCGAGGCGAATCTGAATGTCTGCTCCAAGTGCCAGCACCACTTCAAGATCGGCGCACGGCAGCGGATCGAGATGCTGCTGGAGCCCGGCTACGCGCTGGTGGACCAAGGGCTGCGCTCGACCGACCCGCTGAACTTCTCCGACGTGAAGCCTTACAAGCAACGGCTGCGCAAGGCGCAGGAACAGACCGGACTCGACGACGCGATTCTGAACGCCGAGGGGCGGATGGGGCCGCACGACGTGATCCTGAGCGCGATGGAGTACAGCTTCATCGGCGGGTCAATGGGCGCCGTGGTGGGCGAGACGATTGCCCGCGCCGTGGACCGTGCGCGGCTGGGGCGCAAGCCGCTGATCGTGGTGGCCGCCTCGGGCGGGGCGCGCATGATGGAGGGCGTGGTCAGCCTGATGCAGATGGCCAAGATCTCCACCACGCTGGCGCAACTGGACGAGGCCCGGGTGCCGTATATCTGCGTTCTGACCGACCCGACCACGGGCGGCGTGACCGCCAGCTTCGCCATGCTGGGCGACCTGAACATCGCCGAGCCGGGCGCGCTGATCGGCTTCGCGGGTCCGCGGGTCATCGAACAGACGATCCGGCAGAAGCTCCCGGAGGGCTTCCAGCGCTCGGAATTCCTTCTGGAAAAAGGGTTTCTCGACGCGGTGGTCCACCGCCGGGAGCTGAAGCAGTACCTGGTGCGTGCGCTGGAATTTTTGGCGGTGTAAAAGGGCGCGCGGGGTGGTTCCGGAACGGGTCATCTCGTCGTCCGATTTGGCGATTTGTATGCAAAACGAGAGCTATCTTCTATTTTTCATAGTTTATTCCGCATCAATCCTTGTGCAATTCACTGGTTTTTCCCCGGTTTGCCAGGGCCGAACCTCCGCCGCCTTTCCAAGTGATTGATTCCAAAGCTCCATCTTAACCACTCTACGCTTTGGCCCGTGAATTGCTATGTATCCGGTTGAGTTTGCCGCAGGGGCAAGCCGTCTGCCTTTCCGCTTTACCCTGCGCAGCCACCGAGGAAGAATCTGGCTGCGTCCTGTTTTCGATTGGCCTTTGCGCGCAAGCAACATTGCCGTTCACCTTTCAACCCTTTCGGAAGGACCCACGTATGATTCCAAGAGCAAAGCTTTTCCGATCGCTGATCCTTGGCGCCACCCTCAGTGCAGCTTTTGCCTTTGTCACTCTCGCCCCGGTCGCCATCCAGGCCCAGGCCGATCTTGGCTCCATCGGCGGAACCATCGCCGACGCCAGCGGCGCTGTGATTGCCAAGGCTTCCGTCACGGTGACCAACCTCGCCACCGGTGCGGTCCGCACCACGGTCACGAACTCGACTGGCGGCTTCCAAATCAGCCAGCTGTTGCCCGGCGACTACACGGTCACTGTGACCGCCGCCGGCTTTGCCCCCGCCAAGGACACCGTATCGGTGACCGTGGGCTCGAACAACAACTTCAGCGCCAAGCTGGCGGTGGCCGGCGGCAAGACGGAAGTCACCGTCCAGGCCGACAACTTCGCCGGCGTGCAGTTGGAGAAGCCCGAGGTCTCGGCGGTCATTGAGACCGAGCAGATTCAGAGCCTGCCGACTCAGGACCGCAACCCGTACAACCTGGTCGCTTACTCGGGCAACCTTTCGAGCGATCCGACGGCTTCGTCGCGCGGCGTAGGCTTCAACATCTCCGGCGCCCGCTCGACCTCGGTCGACATCCTGCTGGACGGCACGGAGAACACCGATCTCTACGGCGTCGGCATCGGCCAGACGGTTCCGATGGACGCCACCAGCGAGATCCGCATCGTGACCTCGAACTCCGGCGCCGAGTACGGGCGCGGCTCGGGCGCGGTGAACGTCTCGACGAAGTCGGGCACCAACCAGTTCCATGGCTCGGTCTACGAGTACAACCGCATCTCGACCTTCGCCTCCGACGGCTTTAACAACAACTACCTGCATGACTTCTACGGCGTCGCGGCCAAGCCCCGCTACACGCACAACCAGTTTGGCTACTCGGTGGGCGGCCCGTTGAAGAAGGACAAGGTGTTCTTCTTCTCGTCGACGGAGTGGACCCGCATCCGCAGCGCCCAGAACATTGTGGCCACGGTTCCGACGAGCGGCCTGATCGGCCTGTCGGCATCGAACATGCAGGACTTCTTCTCCACCTACGGCAAGCTTCAGTATCCCATCAACGGGTCGACCTACACCGGCGCCTCGCCGGCAGTGCAGAACGTCTTCGGTCCCGACGTCACGGCCATCGGTCTTGCCGAGATGGGACTTCCTTCCGACACCCCCGTCAAGAACAGCTGCGCCGATCCGCAGATCTCCTCCGCGGCCATCTGCACCACAGCCCTGTTCGGCCAGTCCATCTATCAGGCGCCTGCCGACTCGGGCGGCGGCGTGCCGGTGAACCAGTGGATCAGCTTCAACCGCGGCGACTGGACGATCAACCAGACGACCTCGATGTTCGTGCGCTACATCCAGCAGAGCACCGTGAACCCGGCTGGCAGCAACAACAGCAGCCCCTACGATGGGTACAACACCGGCTCCACGCAGAAGAACCACAACCTGGAGGTCTCGATCAGCAAGGCCTTCAGCCCGACGCTGGCCTCGGCCACCAAGCTTCTGGGCGCGCGGTTCAACAACTCGCAGCCCCTGGGCCAGAAGCCGGTGAGCCCGACGCTCTACATCAACGCCGGTTCGCCGGTTTCGCTTGGCGGCGGCACCATCAACCTGCCCGGCTACCTCGCCACCTCTCCTGGCGACGCGCTGCCCTTCGGCGGCCCGCAGAACTTCATCCAGGTGGGTGAAGACCTGGCCTGGACCAAGGGCAAGCACCAGTTCACCTTCGGCGGCAACGTCCTCTACATCAAGGACAACCGTACCTTCGGCGCCTACGAAGAGGCGGTCGACGGCCTGGTGGCAACTGGAACCTCGCGCGCCCTGGAAAACTTCATCGCCGGCGGCATGGAGTACCTGAACGTGGCCATCGACCCGAGCGGCGTGTATCCCTGCAAGCGGTTCCTTGACGGCAAATACCCCGGCCAGGGCGGACATCCCGATGACCCGACCTGCAAGATTCAGGAGCCGGTCCACTCGCCCAATTTCTCGCGCTCGAACCGTTATCTGGACGGCGCGGCCTACGTCTCCGACTCCTACAAGGTGAACTCGCAGTTGACGCTGAACCTCGGCATCCGCTACGAGATTTACGGTCCGCAGCACTCGCAGAAGGCGGGATACGACGCGAACTTCTTCCTGGGTTCTGGCGACGACGTTTGGGACCGGATCCGCAACGGCCAGGTTCTGACCCGCGACAAGGCGCCGAACAGCCGCCTGTGGAACCTGAACAAGGCGCAGTTCGGTCCCAAGATCGGCTTTGCCATTGACCCGGTGGGCAACGGCAAGACCTCGATCCGCGGCGGCGTGGGCATCAACTACGAGCGCAACTTCAACAACGTGACCTTCAACGTGATTCAGAATCCGCCGAACTACGCCGTGGTGGCCTTCACGACGGCCGACAACGGCGGCGCAACAATCCCGGTCAGCACCAACAACTTCTCCACCTTCGGCACGGGCACGGGCCTGAAGCAGCTGCCCAACGTGACGCTGCGCGGGGTCGATCCGGACATCAAGCCGGCCTACGCCGGCAACTGGAGCCTCTCGGTTGAGCACCAGTTCGGCAGCAGCACGGCCAGCCTCTCCTACGTCGGCACCCGCGGCATCCACAACTACTCGATCGCCAACATCAACCGCGTCTTCTCCGGCTCCAACTACCTGGGCGACGGGCACATCTCGAACCGCACCAACCTGCAGTACTCGAACATCAACTGGCGCGGCGCCGACGGCGACAGCTACTACGGCGGCGTGACGGGCGAGTTGCGTACCGCGGACCTGATGCACACCGGCCTGATGATCCGCGCCGACTACACTTACTCGCACTCGATCGACAACACCAGCTCGGCCTTCTCCGACTCCGGCAACGAAGCCGGCGGCGGCCTGGTGCTCGGCTACCTCGATCCCTTCAACAAGGCCCTCGATCGTGGCTCGTCGGACTTCGACCAGAAGCACCGCGTGGCTACGGCCATGGTGTGGACCGTGCCCTTCGCGAAGCACACCACCGGGCTGACCAAGGCGATCGCGGACAACTGGACGCTGTCGACCACCTTCAACGCTCAGACCGGCACCCCGTTCACCATGTTCGACTGCTCGAATGCCTACACCGTCTGCGTGCGCCCGTCCTTCAACGAGAAGGTGGACCGCAAGAAGACCGGGAACGGCATGACGAACCTAAGCTCGACGCTGGGCGCCAACACCTACTCCTATACCCACCTGCCCGACTTCTGGGACGCGAACGGCAACATCACCAGCGCGTACAACGAGCAGACCAACCCGTACACCGGCACCAGCGATACGCCGATCTGCGGCGGCATCCACAACGTGGACTGCCACTATGTGCCGAACATGGACGGGCGCAACAACTTCCGCGGCCCCGGCTCGTGGGATGAGAATCTCGGCATCGTGAAGGACTTCAAGATTCACGACCGCTACGACGTGCAGTTGAAGGGCGAGTTCATCAACGTCTTCAACCACGCCAACACCTACCTGAACCTGGGCGGCACGAACGACGTCTCCAGCTACACCGACGTTCTGGCCTACAAGAGCGGCAACCGGAACACGGAACTCTCTCTGCACCTCTCCTTCTAAGAGACTTGCAGCGAACCCCCTGGAAGGCCGCGGCGTAACGCCGCGGCCTTCTTCTTTTTGTGCGGGCGCGGCGGCGCCGGCGAATCGTCTAGAGCGAAACCAGAGTTGGTGTGGCCTTTTGAGTTTGGTGCAGGGTCGCCGCTCCCTGTTGGTCGCGTCGACTTGAGTACTTC
>JBAVMZ010000132.1:0-9033 GCA_049690595.1 Occallatibacter sp.
GGTTGAGGCCGCGTGGCCGGCTGCGGACGCCGATGCCCGCCGGCTCGTGGTCTGCACCGGCGGCGAGCCGCTGCTGCAACTGGACACGAAGCTGATCCGGGCGCTGCACGAGCGCCGCTTCGAGGTCGCGGTCGAATCCAACGGCACCCTGCCCGCGCCCGACGGCGTGAACTGGCTCTGCATCAGCCCCAAGGCCGGCGCGCCGCTTCGCCAGAAGAGCGGCGACGAGCTGAAGCTGGTCTTTCCGCAGACCGGCGTGGACCCGGCGGAGTTCGAGTCGCTCGCCTTCCGGCACTTCTTCTTGCAGCCCATGGACGGGCCGGAGCAGGTCACCAACACCGGCCTGGCGCTGCGCTACTGTCTGGACCATCCGCGCTGGCGGCTGAGCCTGCAGACGCACAAGTTCCTGGGAATTCCCTAGAATAGAAGCGATGGAGATTTTCAAGGAGTTCACGATCGAGGCCGCCCACTGGCTGCCCAACGTCCCGGAAGGGCACAAGTGCCGCCGCCTGCACGGGCACAGCTTCCGCATCGCGGTCCACTTGAGCGGCCCGGTGGACGAGCGGCTGGGCTGGGTCGAGGACTTTGCCCAGGTCAAGGCGGCCTTCCACCCGGTCTTCGACCGCATCGATCACCGCTGCCTGAACGAGGTGGCCGGTCTCGAAAACCCCACCAGCGAGAATCTGGCGCGCTGGCTCTGGGACGAACTGAAGCCAGTGCTGCCCGCGCTGAGCCGCATCGTCGTCCGTGAGACCTGCACCAGCGGCTGCATTTACACCGGATCCGAAGGCTGAGCGCCCACGTACAATGAGGAGCAGTAGCGGCTCGACCCCCCACCCCATGGCCGAAGCAGAGGACAAAAAGCCGAAGAAGGACGACGAGGACCCGGTCGGCAAGGTCTATGACGGGCGGCTGGTTCGCCGGCTGTGCGGCTACCTGCGCCCCTACTGGGTGCAGGCCACGGTCTCCACGCTCGCCGTCAGCCTGAAGTCGATGTGCGACGTGCTCGGCCCTTACCTGGTGATGGTCGCCATCGACCGCTACATGGCGCCGGGCGCGCACCGCGGCCCCAGCGCCAGCCTGCTCACCGACTGGCTCAGCCGCAGCAACTGGTCCCGCAACCTGTTGCCCGACGACCCCGCCGCCGGCATCACCCGCCTGGCCGCCTTCTATCTCGCCGTCCTGTGCTGCTCGTACGCCTTCGAGTTCATCCAGATCTACCTGATGCAATGGACCGGCCAGAAGCTGATGTTCGATCTGCGCAGCCAGATCTTCCGCCACATGCAGCGGATGCACATCGGCTTCTTCGACCAGCACCCGGTCGGCCGGCTGGTGACGCGCCTGACCTCGGACGTCGACGCCATCAACGAGATGTTCACCGCCGGCGTGCTGGCCATCGTCGACGACTTCTTCAACCTCGCCATCATGGCCGCGCTGATGCTCCGCATCAACTGGCGTCTGGCGCTGCTTGCCTTTTCGGTGCTGCCCGTCATCCTCGTCGTCACCCGGCTCTTCCGCGACTCCGTCCGCGAGAGCTACCGCCGCGTCCGCTCGGCCATCGCCCGCATCAATAGTTTCACCCAGGAGCACATCTCGGGCATGAGCGTGGTGCAGCTCTTCAACCGCGAGCAGCGCGCCTACCGCGACTTCGAAGACGTGAATCGCCAGCACATGATCGCCTTCAAGGACACCATCTTCGCCTACGCGCTCTACTACCCGGCGGTGGAGCTGCTCTCGGCGGTGGCGATCGCGCTGGTGGTCTGGCGCGGCGGCAACGGGATTCTCTCCTCCACGGTCACGCTGGGCGAGCTGACCCTCTTCGTTCTCTACTCGCAGCGCTTCTGGCGGCCCATCCAGGACCTCAGCGACAAGTACAACATCCTGCAGGCGGCCATGGTGGCCTGCGAGCGCATCTTCAAGCTGCTTGACACCGAGGCCGAGATCGTCTCGCCGGCTCTGCCCCTGCCAGGCGACGGCTCGAACCGCATCGAGTTCCGCAATGTCTGGTTCACTTATCAGAAGCTGACCATCGCCCAGCAGGAAGCTGTGGATCGCGCCCAGGCCAGTGCGGACCCGGCCGCGGCGCTGGGGGCCATCGGTGGCATCGAGTGGGTGCTGCGCAACGTGAGCTTCACCGTGGAGCCAGGACAGACAGTGGCCATCGTGGGCCACACCGGCGCGGGCAAGACCACGCTGACCAGCCTGATGATGCGCTTTTACGACGTGACAGCCGGTCAGATCCTGATCGACGGCGTCGATCTGCGCGCGCACAACTTGAACACGCTGCGCCGGCACTTTGCCGTGGTGCTCCAGGACCCGTATCTCTTTTCCGGCACCATCGCCGAAAACGTCCGCATGGGCAACGCCGAGATCACGGACGAAGAGCTGCGACGCGCGGCGCGCGACGTCAACGTGCTGGACTTCATCGAGCAGCTCCCCGCGCAGTTCGACGAACGGGTGCGCGAGCGCGGCGCCTCGCTCTCGACGGGGCAGAAGCAACTGGTCAACTTCGCCCGCGCGCTGGCTTACAACCCGCGCATCCTCATCCTCGACGAGGCCACCTCGAGCGTCGACACCGACACGGAGTTGCGCATTCGCGGCGCACTCGAGCGGATGGTGGCCGGCCGCACCAGCGTGCTCATCGCGCACCGGCTCTCGACCGTGCAGCGCGCCGACACCATTCTGGTGATGCACAAGGCGCAGTTGCGCGAGAAGGGCACACACCAGCAACTGCTCAGCCAGCGCGGCCTCTACTGGAAGCTCTACCAACTCCAGTACCAGGAGCAGGAAGCGGCCGCGACGGGACTGCCCGCGCCGGCGCCGGCGGACTGAAGAGGCTGGGGAAAGAGCCGATGGGATGGCGAAAGTCGCGCGAAAACCATCCCGCAGGGGCTAAAGCCCTGTTGATTCTGTGGCACGTACGGCACGACTGAAGTCGTGCCCTGTTACAAGGGTAAGCTCGCAAGTATCACGTAATAAGATGTTTGCAAAATCATATCCGTTCTTTGTGCTAATTCTGTGCTACGAATCTTCGCAAAAACCAGAGTGCGCGTTTGTGGAACTGAAACTTCGGCATCGCTGGCCATCTTTCCCCGATCTCGATTTCCTGTTCAATGAGTGACTCGGCGATTTCGCGTAAATGCAAAAAATCAGGTTCCTGCAATCAGGATTGAGTTTTGACCTTGGGCGTCCCGAATCTCGTTTTTTGATCTCCGGAATAGTACGAGCCACCGCTCTCTTGAATCCTCCTGAAGCCCAGAGCTTCAGCCCGCGCAAAGGCGAGAATTCCAAGACGCTACTTCCTCCGGCGTGCCTCTCTTTTGTACCTCACCCAGAATCACGAGGCGGAACTCGGGATGAACCTGAAGAGGAGTCAGGCGATACCACGGATATTTGTCCAACAGTGCAAGTGCTTCATGCAAGGAGTAAACAGGGGCACTCGTATTGTCAAGACTTCCCAATCCGCTTAGATCCTCTCCATCGAGCAAATCGATCATCGTAGTCTCATCCGTCTGCGTCCAAAACCGCCACTGGCCCGCAGCATCTCTGTTTCCGAAGAGCGTTAGGCTCCCGCCCTCTGCACCCAACTCCAGAATGGTTTCTCCGGTCATTTGTTTGCCGGTTTCTGTGTGGTACTCGGGCTCTGTATCCAGGTCATCGGTCAGTGTCGGTTTTGGATCGGCAGCGGGCGGTTCCCGTACGCCGAGCACAACCCTCAGTTCTTTAATCTGGCTGACAGCATTCTCGACGATGTCCGGCATCGCAACGCCGGGAGTGAGGAAAATAGGCACTGCCGTCCGTCCATTTTCGATATCGAAGCAACGCTGAGGCGTAGCGGTGCGGAACCGGGCTAGCCTCTTGCGGATTTCAGCACTTCGGCCGTCCCGAGGGAAGATCACCCAAATCGGCGAACCCCCCAGACTACGCCACGCCAAACGGTCGAACCCTACCCATGCGGTATATTCGCCAAATCGAACGTAAGCGCCTGAGGCGTGTCGGTAGTTGGTTTCATTCTTTCGAATACACAACTCCAGGTTCACAGCTTCGTCCACGATGCCGAACGGCAGGTTGGAAAAATTGATGAACCTCCTCGCCATATCCAGGTTGGTCAATTCTTCGCAGCTAAGGGGCAAGAACGTTTCTTCGTCCATCCTCCTGCACAGCCCTTGAAGCTGAGCGATGTCGTTACGAGCGTCAATTTCCCCGGCAGACGTCGCCGCGACAGAAAGCGCATCGAGCAAGACGCCCCACGATGTTGCTGCGAGGTAGTGCCCTCCGCCGATGTCAGCGGCTTTCATGGTCTGGGGCTTCTCGACGTCGCTGACGGGAATCCCGGCATCTCTGCACCGGAAAGCAACTTCATTCCAGACAAGCTTAAGACGGGCTTTTGGAACCACGAACAGTACCAGTGCAGAAACCCCAGCCGGAAGCTCATGAATATAAGTCACTGGCTGGTTCTCGGTCAGGCCAGCCCAGAACTTATTCTCAACTACCACCCGGAGCCTCCCTGTAACGTCATAGCACTTCATGTCGGGGATGGACTGGTCCAATCCGCCCTGCTGTGTATCGACGTGCAGACTCCCCGGATCGTCCAACCCTATCTCGCGAACAAACGCCGTGAATGCGCGCGATGCGGCGGTAGAAGTGCGAAGGATAAAGCTAAGTGCCTCGGTGGCCAGATTCTCTGGGTGTACGGCAAAGCGAAGTGCGAGGTGCCCAAAGACGGTCTTGGATTCCATGGCTAGCTCCTTGCTGCTGGTATTGCTCCCTTGCATCCGTTGTCGTGGATTATACGCCCCACGTCGCGAGAAGGCATCGACCGAAGAGAGGAGTATTGCGCAGGTCGATTGACGCCAATAGGCCTTAGCACTCGTTGACAGCGATCCCGTGTGGTCGGCAATTGGGAGGTTGCAGCATCCTGGTCATCAGAAATCTGTGCTATTTTTGTGCTACTCGCCCGCGCATCTGGCGCTTTTTGCGCATTCAGAGCATTGAAGAATCAATAACTTACGTGAAATCAACGGGCATTTAAGTGGTGCCCTGACACGTTTCGTGCCCTGGGTCGAGTTTTTCCGCGGTCTTTGAAGTTGCGCCCATTCAAGACACCGCGTTTCTTGCGGTCCACGTCTTCATGCGCCGACCCGGCGGCAACAGGGTCATTCTCCCCTGAATCGATGAAGCCGGAAGGCCCGCTGCTGAATCCAACCAGAGAGCCAAAATGTTCTGTTCCTCCCGTCCCTGGCTCAAGCTCCGGCGCAGCTGATTCTTTCGCCCGAAGCCGTTTCCAGATTCCCTGCCGGAAGGCTGGCAGCACATCGTGTAAGGAGTGCCTTTTTTTGCCCGACACCGAGCACGCACCGACGCGCTCCGGCGCCCCAGTCCCGCCGGCGGGCGAGACGCCCAGGAGCATGGCGAACCCCAACGCCTCCCTGCAAGGGACGTGGAAGCCGCGCGTCAACCCGTGGCTGATCGCCATGACAGTGGCGCTGGCCGCCTTCATGGAGGTCCTGGATACCTCGATCGCCAACGTCGCGCTGCCCCACATCGCCGGTACGCTGGGCGCCTCGACCAACCAGGGCACATGGGTGCTCACCAGCTACCTGGTGGCGAACGCTATCGTGCTGCCGCTGGGTGCGTGGGCCTCCAGCGTCTTTGGCCGCCGCAACTTCTTCCTCATCTGCATTGTGATCTTCACCATCGCCAGCTTTCTCTGCGGCGCGGCGCCGACGTTGCCGATGCTGCTCGTCTTCCGCGTCCTCCAGGGCGCCGGCGGGGGCGGCATGCAGCCGATGGCGCAGGCCATCATGGCCGACAGCTTCGAACCGCAGAAGCGCGGCCAGGCCTTTGCGCTCTACGGCCTGGTGGCGGTGCTGGCCCCCTCCATCGGGCCTACGCTGGGCGGATGGATCACCGACAACTTCAGTTGGCGCTGGATATTCTTCATCAATATTCCGGTGGGCCTTCTGGCCTTCGTGCTGGTGAGCCGGCTGGTCGAGGACCCGCCGTGGATCAAGGCCGACCGCTCCCGCCTCAAGAACATGGACTACATGGGGCTGAGCTTCCTGGTGCTGGCCATGGGCGGCCTGCAGATCATGCTCGACAAGGGCGAGGAAAACGACTGGTTCGCCTCGCGCTTCATCCAGTTCTTCTGCGCGCTCTTTGTGCTGAGCATGATCGGGCTCGTCTGGCGCGAGTGGACGCACAAGAGTCCTCTGATCAACCTCCGGCTCTTCCGCTTCCGCAACTTCGCCATCTGCTGTTTCCTGATGGCGCTCGTTGGGGGCGTGCTGAACGCCAACACCGTCTTGCAGCCGCAGTTCATGCAGCAGTTGCTGGGCTATAACGCCACCACCGCGGGCCTGGCGCTGACCGCGGGCGGGGTTACGCTGCTCTTCGTGATGCCCATGGCGGGCTTTGCCACCGGCAAGGTGGCGGCGCGCTGGCTGGCGGCGGTGGGCTTCACCATGCTGGTGCTGACCTTCCGCTACGCGGCCGTGGTGACCACGCTGCAAATGAGCTTCGCCCAGGCCAGTTGGCTGCGCGTGGTGCAGATGCTGCCGCTGCCCTTCTGCTTCATCTCCATCACTACCTCCGCATACGTGGGCATGGCGCGGGAAGAGAGCAACCAGGTGGCGGGGCTCATCAACTTTGTGCGCAACATCGGCGGCAGCATCCTGATTGCCGTCACCAACGCGCAGGTGACCAGCCGCTCGCTCTGGCACCAGGAGCACCTGCAGAGCAACATGACGGCGGGAACGCCTGCCTTCGAGCAGCATCTGCGCGCTCTCACCGGCTTCTTTTCCCGCGACTTCGGCGGGCCGAACGGCGCCGGACGGGCGCTGGCCACGATCTACAACCAGCTCAACCAGCAGGCCCAGACACAGGGCTACCAGGATGTCTACATGGAGCTGAGCTGGGTTTCGGTGGGACTGATTGTGCTAGCCTTCCTGTTAAGCAAGGCCCGGCCGGGCGAAGGACCCGGCGCCTCGGCGATGCACTGAGCGGCGCCTGCCAGCCAGCCCGCGGAGCCGGCCGTTTCTCTTCTATTTCCCCCGCCTGCCGATAGGGTACACGTGAGCATGTATCAGCCTTGCTTTGCCGGCCTCCGGGTGCGGTGGGCAGGGAGAGCCGGTGTTCGTCCAGCGGGGCGGGGTCCGTCGGTGCTGGCCCGGGTTGTTGCGCGGCGCGCCTGAAAGGAAGCCAATCCGGCGATTGCACGGGCGAGAAAGAGTGAAGAGAGCGACGAAGCAGTTCCCGGAGAACTCGGATGGACAGACAGGAACCGGGAGGGATGATGAAGACGCCGCCTGATGCGGTCCTGCAGGCCCTGATCGACTCGACCGACGAACCCATGTGGTCGGTCGACCGCGAATGCGCGGTGATGGCGGCCAACCGCGCCGCGCGCCAGGTGTCCCTGTTTCAGCTCGGCGTGGAGGTCAGACCTGGCATGAGGACCACCGAGTGGATGCCCGCCTCGGAGGCCATGCACTGGCTGACGATGTACGCGCGGGTGATGCGCGAAGGTCCCTTGACCACCGAGCGGCTGCTGCGCGACGGCAAGACGATCGAATTCATCCTCTACCCGATCCTCGAAAACGGCGAGCCGGCGGGCGTCTCCGTGATTGCCCGCGAGGCGACTCGCAGAAAGGCCGTCGAGCGGGCGCATCGCGACGCCGAGGGCCGCTTCCGCAGCATCTTCGAGGGCGCGCAGGAGGGCATCTTCCAGTCGACGCTGGAGGGCAAGCCGCTGGCGGTCAACCCCGCGCTGGCGCAGATGCTGGGCTACGATTCGGTGGACCATTACATGATCGAGGTGGCCGACGTCCGTCGCGATGTGTGGCTGGCCGCAAGCGAGCGCGACGGGATGCTGCGCGAGCTGATCGCCCACTCCTCGCTGCCGGAGTTCGAATGCCGGCTGAAGCGCAGGGACGGGTCCACTTTGTGGGTCTCGCTGAACGGGCGGCTGGTTTACGGCCCCGGCGGGCAGCCGCTGTACGTCGAAGGCTTCTGCCAGGACATTACCGCGCGCAAGGCGGCCGAGCAGCGGCTGGACGCCATCCAGGCCGAGCTGCGCGACAGCGAGGAACGCTACCGCATCGCCTTCCAGACCACGCTGGACGCGGTAAACATCAACCGCATGAGCGACGGAATGTACATCGAGTGCAACCAGGCATTCGTCCGCATCGCAGGCTACAGCCGCGAAGAGGTCATCGGGCACACCTCGCTCGAACTCAACATCTGGGCCAATCCCGAGGACCGCGCGCGCATGGTCGAGATGGTGTCGAGCAACGGCGTTTGCCGCGACCTGGAAGCGCAGTTCCGCAAGAAGAACGGCGAGCTCTTCTGGGGAATGATGTCGGCCGCGCGCATCGAGTTGAAGGGCGTGCCCTGCGTGCTGAGCGTCACGCGGGACATGTCGGACGCCAAGCTGGCCGAGGCCGAGATCCGAAACCTGGCTTTCTACGATCCGCTCACCGGCCTGCCGAACCGCCGGCTGCTGATGGAGCGCCTGCGCCAGACGGTCGAGTCCCCCGGCCGCGGCCGCCACAGGGCGCTGCTGTTTGTCGACCTGGACGACTTCAAGACGCTGAACGACACCCTGGGCCACCACACCGGCGACCTGCTCTTGCGCGAGGTGGCGCGCAGGCTGGCCGCCGCCGTACGCGAAGGCGACTCCGTGGCCCGGCTGGGCGGCGACGAGTTCGTGGTCATGCTCGAGGACCTGGACGAGACAGCCGAAGATGCGGCGGCGCAGGCGGGCGCGCTGGCCGAGACCATCCTCGCCAGCGTCGGCCACCCTTGCTCGCTCGATGGCCACGAGTGCGTTGGCTCGTGCAGCATCGGCATCACCGTCTTCGGCGACCGGCCCAGCGGCGTGAACGAACTGCTGAAACAGGCCGACATCGCCATGTACCAGGCCAAGGCGGCGGGCAGGAACACCGTGCGCTACTTCGCCCCCGCGCTGCAAGCGGCGGTAACGGCGCGCGCGGCGCTCGAGGACGATCTGCGCCAGGCGATCCGCGCCGGACAGTT
>JBAVMZ010000133.1:0-4328 GCA_049690595.1 Occallatibacter sp.
AGTGCGAGGGACCGGGGGCACCCTCATAGTGGTTTGGAAAGGCCATCGTGACCGGGCCACCTGCCCGTCAGGCGATACCTGTGGGCCGGGAGGCCCACAGGACAGCCGACCGGGAGGTCGGCGCTACGTGTTCGCTACTTGTTCGCTACGTGTTGCCGACGGGCTCTTACTTTGCCACCGGTGTCAGCTTGAGCGTGTAGGCGTACTGGCAGGCGGCGCCTGGGGGCAGCGTTACTTCGAGCGCGTCGGCGCCCTGGGTCCAGGTGGGCTTGCCAGTTGAGCCGAGTAACTCGACCGAGGCGATGGGGAGCGAGGCTCCTTCGTGCGCCCAGCCGAGCGAGTGGATGGTGGCCTTGCGGGCTTTCTCGCCTTCTTTGGGGGGGCAGGCCATGCCGATGGCGTAGACCGCCGAGCCCTTGGCGGTGAAGCGGAAGTCCTCAGGCGTGTAGGGCTTGGTGTCGGTGTCGTGGAAGGCGCCGCCCTTGATCTGCGTCGGTCCCTCGCCGAAGCTCTTCCATGGGGTGGTCGCGTAGATGGCCTCGCCGTTGACCTTGAGCCAGGCGCCCATGGCCTTGAGGGCGGTTTGCACCTGCTCGGGGATGGTTCCGTCCGGGCGCGGCCCGAAGTTCAGCAGCAGGTTGCCGTTCTTGCTGACGATGTCGGCGAGTTGGTGGATGAGGAACTCGGGGGTCTTGAAGGTGTCGTTCTCGATGTAGCCCCAGCTCTTGTCGCTGATGGAGGTGTCGGTCTGCCAGTGGTCCTCGACGATGTGGTCCTGCTGGCCGCGCTCGAAGTCGCGCACGCCGGCCTTCCAGTTCAGCGCGTAGTCCTTGAAGTCGATGACGGCGGTGGTGCCGTGTGCGGCGGCCCAGTTGTAATAGAAGGCGGCAAAGGTGGCAAGGGACTGGCGTATGCGTGGCTGGCCAATCCACCAGTCGAAGTAGACGATCTCGGGCTTGTACTTCTCGACCAGCTCGGTGTCGCGGGCCAGCCAGTCGCGGGCCCATGCGTCGGAGACGTAGGTCCAGTCGTTGGTCAGGCCGCCGTCGCCGTTGATCCACTCGTGGGCGGGTCCGTAGAGGCCGGCGTTTTTGGGGTCGTTGACGTCGGAGCGGATCGCACGGCCGCCGTCCATGAAGAAGTTGTGCTCGACGCGGTGGGAGCTGAGGCCGAAGTGGAGGCCCTCCTGGCGGACGGCGGCGGCCAGCTCGCCCAGCGTGTCGCGCCTGGGACCCATCTTGACGACGGTGTAGTCGGAGAGGCCGGAGTCGTACATGGAGAAGCCGTCGTGGTGCTCGGCGACGGGGACGACGTACTGCGCGCCGGCTTCCTTGAAGAGCCGCGCCCAGGCCGAGGCGTCGAACTTCTCCGCCTTGAAGAGCGGGATGAGGTCCTTGTAGCCCTTGGACTCGTCGCCCTGGGCGTAGTGCTCGCGGAAGTGCTTATAGGCGCCACTGCCGGGGTGGTACATTTCGCGCGGATACCACTCGTTCTCGGCGCTGGCGACGGCGTAGACGCCCCAGTGGATGAAGATGCCGAACTTGGCGTCCTTGTACCACTGCGGCTGCTGGTACTTGACGAGGGTGGCCCAGTCGGGGCGGAAGGGTCCGTCGTAGGCCTGGCGCTCAGCCTCGGCGACGAGGCGGTTGCGCTCGGAGTCGTATTTGGAGACTGCCTGCTGCCACTCGCGGTCGATCTGCTCGGCGGACTTGACGCCGAGGGTGGGGGCAAGCGGGTCGCTGACCGGCGCCTGGGCGAGGAGGAGCGGAGCGGCGGCAAGAAAGAGCGCGCAGAAACGGGCGAGGTTCTTCATAGGCCCTAGAGTAAACCGATTAAGCCGGTGGCCGCAAACGTTTTCTTCGCGTGCTCGAAGGGAGCCCTACTCCCCGCCGGCGAGCGCCAGCGCGGGGCGAATCTGGGCAAGAATCTCGTCGAGCGCGCGGTGGAGCGAACCCTCCAGCGTGCAACCGGCGGCGCTCTCGTGGCCTCCGCCGCCCAGCCGCTCGGCGATGGCGGCCACGTTGACCCGGCCCTTGCCGCGCAGGCTCAGGCGAACCCGGCGGTCGGGCAGCTCGCGCAGAAAGATGGCCGCCTCGACGCCGGCGATGGCCAGGGCAAAGTTGACGATGCCCTCGCAGTCTTCTTCCGCGGCGCAGGTTCGGACCATGTCCTGGTGCGTGACGGAGAGCCAGGCAATCCGCCCCTCGCGGTGCAGGTTGCTGAGCGCCGCGCCGGCCAGCAGGAGCTTGGAGGGCGGCGTGGAGAAGTAGACACGCTGGGCGATGCGGACCGGGTCAGCGCCGGCGCGGACAAGCTGCTCGGCGAAGGCGAAGGTGGAGGCCTGCAAGGAGCCGTAGCAGAAGCCGCCGGTGTCGGTCAGGACCGTGGTGTAAAGGCAGGTGGCCATGGCGGGAGTGAGCGGGACGCCGGCGGCGCGGATCAGCCGATAGACCATCTCGCCCACGCTGGCAGCCTGGCGGTCGATCCAGTTCAGGTGGCCAAAGGCGCGGCCGGAGGTGTGGTGGTCGATGTTGACGAGGAAATAGGGTTCCAGGCCGCGCAGGCGGGTGCGCTCCAGGCTGTCGCACTCGAGCAGGATGGCGGCGTCGTAAAAGCCGTGGACACCGAGGATTTTCGCGATGCTGTCGGCGCCGGGCAGGCTGCAGTAGATGTCGGGGATGCGGTCGGCGGTGACCAGATCGGCCCGCTTGCCCATGGCCTCGAGCATCGCGCCCAAGGCCAGGATGGACCCGACCGCATCGCCGTCCGGACGCGAGTGGGAGCAGACGAGGAAGCGCTCACCCTGGCGCAAGACCTCGAGGATGGCGTGCATCCGCTCCTCGGAGGCCGCCTCAGGGCCAGGCAAAAGGCCGGCGACCGCGCCGCCTCCGGGCCGTGCGTCAACGCCCTCCGGAGCGGAAAAGGTCCAGTTCCTGCTGAAAGCGTCCATGCGTGCTCAGTCTCCCGCCCCGGTCTGGTCCGTAACGGGCTCGGCGACGGGCGCGATGGCAGGCGCGTTCTTCCGGCGCTTGCGGTGGCGTTGCATCAGCTCATCGATGCGCGCCTGGAAGCGGCCGGAGCGGTCGGGGAGGAAGCTGAGCTCGGGCACATGGCGCACGCCCAGCCGCTCCTTGATTTCGAAGCGGATGAAACCCTTGGCCGCCTCCAGGCCGGCGATGGTCTGCTCCTCGGCGCGGTCGATGTCTTTGACCGCCGTATCGACGGCGATATAGATGCGGGCCGACTTGCCGCCGGGGTTGAGCACGACCTCGGTGACGTAGCAGAAGTCGATGCGCGGATCGGAGAGCTCGCCCTCGATCATGGCGCCGATCTCATCGCGGAGCGCTTCCGCCACGCGATCCTGGTGGTGTTTCCGTCCTCGTTGTTCCGGCATCGCTCCACCTCGCAGGCATGAAACCCCTCAGGATAGCAGAGGAAGGGGCGGTGCATCGGTGGAGAACGGCGGAGAAGAACCTGCGGGCCAACCTCAGGTCTCGATGTACTCCCAGAAGGAGTCGGCCAGATCGGCGCCGAGTTCGTTGGCCATGCGGCGGGCGGCGCGCTCGACCTCTTCGATGAGGCCGTGCAGGTAATCGCGCGAGCGCGAGATGGCCACGACGCCCAGCGTGGCCGACTGCCACAGGACCGCCTCGTCCATCTCGCTGACGGAGATGTTGAAGCTCTGGCGGAGCTGGTCCTTCATGGAACGGACGACCTGGCGCCGGTCCTTGAGCGACTGGGCGTGCTCGATGCGGATTTCCAGGGTAAGTTGAGCCACGGCCATGGCGACACCGCGCTTTCCCGGTCAGTGTAAAGCCGAACCGGGCGGTTTGCGCCTATTTTTTGCTGGCGTTGGACGGGCGAGCGGCCGCCAGACGCCGGACGTATACCATGGGGCCATGGCGCTGGTCGAGCTGGAGAACGTGACAAAGAGCTACCCCCAGGGAGCGGGGCTGCGTACCCAGGAGCGCATCGTGGTGGACCGGGTCTCGCTGAGGGTCGAGGCTGGCGAGACGCTGGGGCTGGTGGGCGAGTCGGGTTCGGGCAAGACGACGGTGGCGCGGATGATTCTGGGGCTGGTGCAGCCGACGCGGGGCACGGTGCGCGTGGGCGGCGTGGATCTGGCGCGGGCCACGGCGGCCCAGATGAAGCAGGTGCGCCGCGAGATGCAGCCAGTCTTTCAGGACCCCTTTGCGGCGCTGAACCCGCGGATGAAGGTGCTGGAGATCGTGACCGAGCCGTGGGCGATTCATGGGCTGGAGGCGGGTGTGGGGCGCGGGGCGACGCGCGCCCGCGCGGTGGAGTTGCTGGGCCAGGTGGGTCTGGAG
>JBAVMZ010000134.1:0-11605 GCA_049690595.1 Occallatibacter sp.
GATGAGCCCTTCGGCGCATCCGCCAAACCCATCGCCGAGCCGATTCCAAGCCGTTCCACGGCCCTCCACCCTTGAAACACCACACCGATCACCACAAAATCAACTCGTGTGAGAAATTGCGGCTAACCAGAGGCCGCCTGGCCAAACCCGCGCGCGCCAAGAAGACCCCTGTCAAGCAGCCGGCAGCGCCGGGCTTCGAATAGCTTTCTGATAAATCAGCTACTTAGCGAGCCATGCGGGTTTGCCGAAGATATTCTGCCGATTCCCTACTCTTAGAGATAGCCAGACCAGCGATGGAGATACCGAGCCGGGCGAATGAGTACGCCATCCTCTGTGTGAGGAAGGCGCCGGGGCGCGGGGCCGCGCCTGCGCTGGCAAGCAGCTCTCGACCGGGCGCAAGACCGAAACCACGGCAACGCCCGGAGCAGCGAGAAAGCAGCCGAGACCAGGGACCGGCGGCCAGCACGAACAGACTGGCCGCCGGCCGGACGGGATCGAAGACACAAGACAGACAAAGCGATTCCCGCGGACAGCCCGGCAGGCGTGCCTGGTGTGGTGAGTTAGAAGTTCTTTGAAGAACAACCGCAGATCCTTCGACTCCGATGGGCGCAAAGAACGCGCCCATCTCCGCTCAGGATGACAGCTTTCTCAGGATGACGGACTTCTTCTTCAAACTTCTTCTGACTCGGGATAGTAGAACGATGCGCGCCGGACCGCCGCAGCGGATGTCCATTCATCACTTCCCCTTACAAACCAAGCACGGCGGCGGGCGGAGCAGTCCGCCTGTCCGCGTCCGGAAGGAGCAATGAGAAATGAGCTTTTGGGCAAATATCTGGAATCATCCGCGCACCTCTGTTACCGGCCTTCTGCTGTGTGTGGTCACCATTTCCGGCGTGCTGAGCCAGCAGGGCATCACGCTGGGAACGGCGGGAACCGGGACGGTGGTGACGCTGGTCAGCGGCCTGGCGACGGCGCTGCTGGGGCTGCTGGCGCGGGACCCGGGAACGGGCGGCGAGGCGGGAGGCGGGACGGCCAGACTCGGCGCGTGGATGCTGATCGCGCTGCTGCTGCCTCTGCCGTGGTTGAGCGGCTGTTCGGCTGCGACAGTGGCGCAGGAGATTGTCAACTGGACGCCGGCTCTGGAGAGCGCGGTGGCCACGGTGGACTCGTCGGCTGCCTTGCTGGACCCGGCCGCTGCGCCCATCTTCAGCGCGGCTACGGTGGGCTTCGATGCGGCTGCGAACCTGGTGGTGGCGGGCGCCAAGGCCTACCTTGCCAACCCCTCGGCGGGGACGCTCGCCAAGCTTCAGACCGTGGTGGTGGCCCTGGAGCAGCAGGTGAACACCTCGCTGCTGCAGGCGGCCAGGATCGGCAACCCCAGGAGCCAGCAACATGCGCTCAATGCCATCAATGCGGTGGGTACGGCGGTGAATGCGATTCTGGCGCTGGTCGAGTCGGTCTCCGGCAAGGCGCAGGTGGCGCAGATGGCGGCAGGCGCCACGGTGAAGCTGGCGGCGGTTCGGGCGCTGCGAAACAACGATGAGGCGGCCGCGCTGGTGGCAGACCACTATGGTGAGCCGCTGCGGCTGGCGCGGGTCCAGGTGGAGCAGGCGGAAGCGGCGGCGGTTGGGGCCGGCTTCTAGAGCATTTTGAATTTTGCTGTAACTTGGTCTTTGTGCCTTCCCACCCTAGCCGCAAAAGCAAGAACGCGGCGAGGGTGGGGCACCCAGCCAGGGACGGATGCGCGGGCTGGGAGGCCCGCGCCACAGCCGGTCTCGAGACGCTACTCTTGGTGTGGCTTGTGGGAGGGAAGGAGGTGCGGGTCAGGAGGACCGCACGACCGCCCGCCTGGAGAGCGGCGCTACTCTTTGCGGCGCACGCCGCGTTCTGGCCAGCCTCCGTCCGTTTGGGTACTCAGATTCAACTGCTGTGGTCGAGAATGATCTTCCAGCCTTTTGCCGTCTTGCGCCAGACCAACGAGAAGACGCCGTCGTCCTTTGTCGCCTCGCCTCGCGCCGTGCGCGCCAGGTGGTAGCGGCCGGTGACCAGCGCCAGCTCGCTCGGGCCGCAGGCGGAGGGAAGCAGCCGCACCTCGACCGCGGTGAAGGTCAGCTTGCCCATCTCCTCCGCGGTCCCGTAGGCCTGCCGGTAGCGCTCGAGGATGGGTTTGAAGCCCTTGCGCACCGTGGCGCCGATGAAGGTGGTCTCCGCCGATTCCTCGTAGGCCTGCATGAAGCCGGGAATGTCGGCGCGGTTCCACGCTTCGGCCTGCGCGCTGAGCGCGGCGCGGATGGGGGTTTCGTCGGGCGACTGGGCAAGGAGCGCGGGAGCGGCCAGCGAGCAGGCCAGCAGCAGAGAGGCAAGGATGCGCGGCATGGGGAACCTCCGGGGAGCGAATTTTGTTTCAGCTTACAATGACTCCATGACCGCCGCCTCCCCAACCGGTCCCTTCCGCATTGTCCACACCGTCTGCTCGCACGACTGTCCGGACTCCTGCGCCGTGCTGGTGACGGTGGATGCCGAGGGCCGCGCGGTGAAGGTGGCCGGCGATCCGCGGCAGCCGGTGACGCAGGGCTTTCTCTGCGGCAAGGTGGCCAAATACCTGGACCTCGTCTACGCACCCGAGCGCATTCTCTACCCGCTGCGGCGCAAGGCCGGAGAAAAGAAAGGCCCGCGTCCGCGCGGCGAGGAGCACGAGGCCTTCGAGCGGGTGAGCTGGGATGAGGCGCTGGACGGAATAGCGGCGCGGCTCCGGGAGACGGCTGAGCGCTGGGGGCCGGAGTCGATCCTGCCTTACAGCTACGCTGGCACGATTGCGCAACTGGGGTACGGGTCGATGGACCGGCGCTTTTTTCACCGGCTGGGCGCCAGCCAACTGGACCGCACCATCTGCTCGGAGGCAGGCGGCGAGGCGTGGAACCTGGTCTACGGCCGCAAGCTGGGCACGCCGGCGGAGGACTTCCGCCTGGCGAGGCTCGTTCTGGCCTGGGGCGCCAACATCCACGGCAACAGCATCCACCTGTGGCCGATGGTCGAGCAGGCGCGGCGCAACGGCGCACGGCTGATCGTCATCGACCCACACCGCACGCGCACGGCGGCGCTGGCCGATTGGCACATCGCCATCCGGCCAGGCACGGACGTGGCGCTGGCGCTGGGAATGATGCACGTCATCCTGAATGAGGGCCTGGAGGATAGCGTTTTCGTAGCCGAACGCACGCATGGCTTCGAGCAGTTGGCCGGGCGGGCGCGGGAGTACACGCCGGAGCGCGTGGCGGCGTGGACCGGCATGAAGCCCGCGGAGATTGAGGCGCTGGCGCGCGAGTATGCGACCACGCGGCCGGCGGCGCTGCGGGTGAACTACGGCGTGCAGCGCGGCGAGAATGGCGGAGCTGCGGTGCGGGCCATCGCGATGCTGCCGGCGCTCACCGGAGCCTGGCGCCATCGCGGCGGAGGCGGCTGGCTCTCGACGTCGGGGGCCTTCCGGTGGAACAAGCAGGCTCTGGAGCGGCCGGATCTGGCGCAGGCTTCGCCGCTGGGCCGGCTGGCGCGCACGGTCAACATGGCTACGCTGGGCCAGGCGCTGACGGAGCTGGGACAGGGATCAGGAGACGCTGCGGCTGGCGGTCCGCCGGTGATGGCGCTGTTCGTCTACAACTCGAACCCCGCGGCCATTGCGCCCAATCAGAACGCGGTGAAGCGGGGCCTGCTGCGGCCTGAGCTCTTCACCGTGGTGCACGAGCTCTTCCTCACCGACACCACCGACTACGCCGACTACGTGCTGCCGGCGACGACGTTTCTTGAGCACACCGACATCCAGGGCGCTTACGGGCACTACTACGTGCAGCTCTCGCGGCAGGCCATCGAGCCGCCCGGCGAGGCGCGCTCCAACGTCTGGCTCTTCGGCCAGTTGGCCGAGCGCATGGGCTTCCCCGAGCCGTGCTTCTTCGACACACCCGAGGAACTGATCGCGCAGGCGCTCGATCTCGGCCCCGACGGCCGCTCGCGCAATCCGGGGATGGAGCACATCTCGCTCGACGCGCTAAGGGAACAGGGGCACATTCCGCTGGCCTGTCACCGCAACCCGGAGACGGAACCGTTCCTGCCCTTCACCGAGGGCACGCTGGCCACGCCAACCGGCCGGATCGAGTTCTACTCCGAAACCTTGGCGGCCGTGGGGCTGGACCCGCTGCCGGCCTTCGTCGCGCCGGTCGAGTCGCGCCACTCCGCGCTGGCCGCCCGCTACCCGCTGGAGTTCCTGCCGCGCAAGGCCGACAACTACATGAACTCGACCTTCGCCAACCTCGAAGACCATCGCCGGATGGAGGCGCGCACCAGCCAGCGGCTGGAGATGCACCCCACGGACGCCGCGGCGCGCTCGATTGCCGACGGCGACCTGGTGCGCGTCTGGAACGACCGCGGCACGCTGCGGCTGACCGCGCTCGTCAACCCCAGCCTGCCCGAGGGCGTGGTGGCGGCCCGGCTGGACTGGGCCCGCCTGCACCCGGACGGCGTCAATGTCAACGCCCTAACCAGCGAGCGGCTTACCGACGTGGGCCGCGCGCCGACGTTCTACTCGACGCTGGTGGAGGTGGAGAATGCAGTGGACAGTGGACAGTAGACAGTTGCCAGCCGGGTAGGGAACAAGCGCGCGGTTTTCACGGGGCGGCGGGTTAGGCTGAAGCTATGGACTGGAAGATAATCGCCGTCGTCGCGGCTGTGCTCGCCGTCTTTCTTCTTCTCAAGCGCGCCGGCCTGATCTCGGCCAAAGCAGCCCGCGAGCTGCTGCGACAGGGGGCTCTGACGATCGACGTGCGCACCGAGGGCGAGTTCGCCGCCGGCCATCTGCCGCGGGCGATCAACCTTCCGCTCGACCAGATCGAGACCGCGCTGCCCCGCCGCGTAGCCGACAAAGACAAGCCGCTCCTTCTGCACTGCGCCAGCGGAATGCGCAGCGGCGCGGCGAAAGCGAAGCTGAAGGCTCTGGGCTACACCAATGCGCACAACCTTGGCTCCTACGCGCGCGCGGCGCGAATCGTTCAAGGGGTCTGAGCGGCTGCGAAGAGCCGACTCACGGAGGTCCGGAATGCGCTGCTGTGGCTGCCACGGAGAGTTCCCCGAGATTGCCGGACCCACGCACAGGTATATGCTTTCCTCGCCTGGATGCTGGGCGGTCTACTGCGAGGTGCTGGCGCGCGAGTACGAGAGCTCAGCGCACCGCGCCGTCCACCGGCTCACCGTGGACGCCTATGCCGTGCAGCATCCCGGCGTGGACACGCCGCAGGCGCGCAACTCGGTGGGCATCCATCTCTCGCGGATGGCGCTCATTTTTGGCCGCGGCTGGCCCATCGAACGCGCCAACGACGCCATGCTGGCCATCACGGCCAAAAAACGGGGGTATCCCTGGCTGAGTCCGCCGGCAGACCCCGGCGCACTCACCGTCCAGCAAGTGCTTGCGGCACGGGACCCGGCCGCGCACTGCGCCGCCGTCGAGGCCTGGGCGCGGGCGGTCTTTGCCGCCTGGGAGCCGCACCACGGCACGGTCTACGAGTGGCTCCGCGACATTCCCGGCTGACCGCCCGCAAACCTTCGCTGCCGGAGCGGCATTTTCGCTGGTAGAATTCCCGCCATGGAGACAATTCAATACAACCTGCCGCAAGAGAGGATTCCTCTCTGCTGGTATAACCTGCAGGCCGACCTGCCCCAACCCATGGCGCCGGCGCTTCATCCGGGCACGCAGCAGCCGCTCGGGCCTGCGGATTTGGCCCCGCTCTTTCCCATGGCGTTGATCCTGCAGGAGGTCAGCCAGGAGCGCGAGATCGAGATTCCGGGCCCGGTGCGGCAGGTCTATGCGCAGTGGCGTCCATCGCCGCTCTTCAGGGCGCGGCGCCTGGAAAAGGCGCTCGATACGCCAGCGAAGATCTATTACAAATACGAGGGCGTCAGCCCGGCCGGCAGTCACAAGCCGAACACCGCCGTGGCCCAGGCGTATTACAACAAGATCGAAGGCACCAAACGCCTGGCCACCGAGACCGGCGCCGGCCAGTGGGGGTCGTCGCTGGCGATGGCCTGCGCCTTCTTTGGTCTGGAATGCAAGGTCTTCATGGTGAGGGTCAGCTACGACCAGAAGCCCTACCGCCGCGCGCTGATGGAGTGCTTCGGCGCCTCGGTCACCGCCAGCCCGAGCCTGGAGACCGAGTCCGGCAGGGCCATCCTCGCCCAGCATCCCAACACGCCTGGCTCGCTCGGCATCGCCATCTCAGAGGCGGTGGAGGTGGCGGCCAAGGACCCGGAGACCCGGTACGCGCTGGGCAGCGTGCTCAACCACGTGCTGCTGCACCAGACCGTCATCGGCCTCGAAGCCATGGAGCAGATGGCCATGGCCGGCGACGAGCCCGACGTGATCGTGGGCTGCACCGGCGGCGGCTCGAACTTCGCCGGCCTGGTCTTTCCCTATTTAGGGGAGAAGCTGCGCGGCAAGTGCGGCGCGCGCGTGGTGGCTGTCGAGCCGGCAGCCTGCCCCTCGCTCACCCGCGGCCACTTTGCCTACGACTTCGGCGACACCGCGCACCTGACCCCGCTGGTGAAGATGCACACGCTGGGCTCGACCTTCATCCCGCCCGGCATCCACGCCGGCGGGCTGCGCTACCACGGAATGGCGCCGCTGGTCTCGCACGTCCTGGACCTCGGCCTGGTCGAGGCCACCAGCGTGCAGCAGCTCGACGCCTTCGCCGCCGGCGTCCAGTTTGCCCGCGCCGAGGGCATCATCCCGGCGCCCGAGGCCAACCACGCCGTCGCCGGCGCCATCCGCGAGGCGCTGGTGGCCAGGGAAGAAGGCAGGCAGAAGACCATATTGTTCAACCTCTGCGGCCACGGCCACTTCGACATGCAGAGCTACATCAACTACCAGGCCGGGATGCTGGAAAACTACGACTACCCGGCCGAGGAGATTGCCATGGCGCTGGCCGGGCTGCCGGCGGTGGGGTAAGGCAGGGAATAGGGAACAGGGATCAGTTGGGCCGTTGCGGATTTGGGCTGCTATGGACTTGATTGGAGGATGGGAGGGCCCCGGAATCTTGCGAGTCCGGGGCTTCCTTTTCTGTGCGGGTGCGGTCGGGTCTACTCGACGACGAGGCAGAGCTGGGCTTTGGCGTTGGGGTCGAGGCGAACGATCTCTTCGTCTCCATACTCGACCACGCCGCTGGCTTTGACGCGGTACCGGCCGGGGGCGAGACCGGAGAAGCGGAAGCCGCCTTCCTCGTTGGTGCGGGTGGTGGCGATGGGCGTCTTGTCGCCGGGGTGAAAGACCTCGACGAGCATGCCCTCGATGGGGGTGCCGACGTTGGTTTCTCCGGCCCAGCCTGCTAACTCGGGGCCGACGGTTTCATTGACGGCGTCCGGAGGGTCGCCCTCTTCGATGGGCCTGCCTTGAGGGCAGGGCAGGTCGGGCACCAGCTCCGGATCGCGCTTGGCTGGGATTACCTCGATGTAATCGAGGACGGCGCGGTCGTTGCCGTTGGGCTCAGCTTCGATCCCAATTGTCTGGCCGGTCGTGAGCCAGACCTCGCGGACGAGATGGCGGGTCGAGTTGTCGCCATGCGGCAGGGCTGAGGGCAGTTCGGCGTCCGCGGTCCATATCTGGCCGCGCGGGCCGATCTCCAGCTTTCCATTGTGTGCCCAAAAGAACTTAGCGGCTCCTGGGTGCAGGTCGAAGTACTGGACGGCGATGTCGTACATCCCGTCTTTGCCGGTCCAGGTCCATTCGGCGGTGCAAAAGGGTTTCGTGGTGCCTTTCCTGTTGAGTATCTGCGGAGCTTCGCAGCTCACGGCCTTGCCGCCGGAGGCGTCTTCCCAGGGTTGCACGTCGATGATCTTGTAGCCGGTGAGTTTGGCGTCTTCGGCTTCGAGGCGGTTGGGATGGTGGCCGGCGCGGCCTTTGTCGTCGGGGATGCCGCTGAGCTTGAGGAAGTACTGGACGATGGCGTCGCGCCAGACGATGGCGTGGCCGGCCTGGTAGCGGAGGCGATCGCGCATCTGCTCGTAGAGCGGTTGGTCGATACGGCCTTCGAGCGTGGCCCACTGGCGACGAAGCTCCTCGGCCTGCTCGGCGCCCTCGTAGTGCGAGTCGTAGATGTGCTGGATGACGGTCTTGCCCGAGTGCAGCCGCCAGGTGTAGGGCACGTGGTGGAAGAAGAGCAGCAGCTCGTCCGGCGTTATTTTCGCGTCTTCGTAGATACGCGCCACTTCGGGCGGGTATTGGCCGGCGTAGCCGGTGCCGGTGGCCACGCTGCGGTCCATGCCGACGCCGTCCTTGTCCGCGCGGTGCCACTGGCCCCAGCCGTTGTTCTCGCTCGATTCGATGTTGGGGCCGTAGTGCGAGCCGGTGATATCGGTCAGTGTCTGCATGCCGAGCGGGCCAGTGTACGCCTCGTAGGCCGGCCAGGACTGCATGAGCATCTTGACCACGGTGGCCACCACCTCGGGATCGGTCGAAATGGTCTGGCGCGTCCACTCTTCGGCGATGGCGGCGGGCTGGAGCGTTGGGTCCCAGGCAAGGCGGCCGAAGGCGTAGAGATTGGCCAGCGCCAGGGGCGAGCCGAGCCAGGCGTCGCGGCCCACGCCGGCCACGCCGACCATGCCGCCCTGAGGCCGGTGGAAGCTCTTGCCGGCCAGGATCTCCCGGACCGGCGTCGAGGGGCGATCGGCGCGGAGGTCGGTGTCGAGGACCTGCTTCCACATGGGCGCGAGGTAGACCAGGTGCCGCTGCTGGCCGGTGTACTCCTGCGTGATCTGCACCTCCATGGCCTGGCTGGTCTGGCGGAGGCCGGCGAAGAGCGGCGAGACCGGCTCGCGGGCCTGGAAGTCGATGGGGCCCTCCTTGGTCTGCACGATGACGTTGGCGGCGAACTTGCCGTCGAGCGGCTGAAAGATGTCGTAGGCGGCGCGGGCGCGGTCGGCCTTGGGATCGCGCCAGTCCAGGTGGTGGTTGTAAACGAAGGCGCGGTAGAGGACGAGGCCGCCGTGGGGGGCGAGAGCGCTGGCCAGGGTGTTGGCCGCGTCGGCGGGGGTGCGGCCAAAGCTGGCCGGGCCGGGCTGGCCTTCGGAATCCGCCTTGACGGTGAAGCCGGCGAAGTCGGGAATGAGGCGGTAGATCTCGTCGACCTTGGCTTCCCACCATGCCTTCACCGCCGGGTCGAGCGGGTCGTAGGTGGGCAGGCCGCCGAGCTTCTGCGGGCTGGCGAGATCGACGCTGAGGGCGATGCGGACGCCCCAGGGGCGCATGGCGCGGGCCACTCGGGCCACGCCGGCGAGCATCTCGGGCGTCAGAAAGGCGGTGGCGTTGTTGACGTTGTTCAGGTTGCAGCCGTCGATGCCGACCGAGGCGAGCAGACGGGCGTACTCGGCCACGGGGCCGAGGTCGTCGCGGACTTTGCCGCCCTCGAAGAAGAGGCTGCGGCCGGCGTAGCCGCGCTCGATGGAGCCGTCGGCGTTGTCCCACTCGTCGACCCAGCGGATGGCGAGGGCTGGGGTGCTGCGCACAGCGGTGTCCGGGAGCCGGGGCTCTTGGGCGAGCAGGCGGAGCAGGGCGAAGGCGCCATAGAGCGCGCCGCGCTCATCTCCGCCTGCAATCAGGAGGCTCCCACGGCTGGGGAGGTCCGTCGCCGCAATCCAGTACGCATCCGGCCCGAGATCGGAGGGAACCTGGACTGCAGGAAAGGCCGCGCGAAGCTGCTGCGCCGTGCCAACCACAGCCTCGCTCTCAATGTTCCCTGGCGCCCTGGAGGATGCGGCGTAGAGGGTCCACAGACCCCTGTTCAGCTCCCCTGCCGCAGTCTTCAGCAGTGGTGTCTGGCCCAGCGCGCGTGCGCGCAGAGGGACCTCCGGGTCGCCGTGCCAGCCGAGGTGGTCCAGCCACGCCTGCTCGGATGTTTGCGCCGCCGCGGCGCACGGCCCACAGATGACCGCCAGAACCGCAGCCAATCGAAACCTGCTTCGCATCGATGCCTCCCGCTTCGCCAATCGCCGCTCCGTTCCATCATCGCGCGCCGAGGCCGTTCTGGCGCACCCGCATTCCTTGGCCGGCGGGGCAAACGCATCCTAATCTCCCCTATCACTTCCCATGATCGGCCTTGTGACTCGGCACGACTTCAGAGGCTGCGGAACAGCTCCGAAGGGATGACGAAAGTCAGGCGAAAACCTTCCCGCAGGGGCTAAAGCCCTGTTCATTTCATGGGCGTTAGCGGCACGACTGAAGTCGTGCCCTGACACATTTCTCGTGCCGTGTATCGAGTTTTTCCCGGGACTGTGAGGTCGTGCCCTGACGCACTTTTCGTGCCGTGTATCGAGTTTTTCCCGGGGCTGTGAAGTCGTGCCTGACGCAAAGCGCATGAGTTCGACATGCTGCGCAGAGTGTTCTCTTCCATTCCGAGAGCGAGTTCAGATGCGTTTTCCCTGCATTGACGGTCGGCAGCTTTCAAAGCGGACTGATTTTGTCTTATATTGATATAGGACTCATTCGGTCGTAGTTTGCGATTCGCCTGAATCTCGACCGCCCTTCCATCAAGACCGATGGGCTTGAGCCATCGAAAGGATTCTTCCGGTGAAGGGTTTCCGCATTTCTTTTGTCATTCTTCTCTTGCCGGCGCTGTTGGGCACTCGAATTCTGGCCGCGCAGGCGGCTCTCTGCGGCGTGGTTCACGACGCGACCGGCGCTGTCATGGCCGGAGCGCAGGTGACGCTCGAGGCCGCCGGCGGCTCCCAGAGCGTCTCCGCGGTCACCGGCGACGAGGGCGGCTTCTGCCTGACCGCGCCGGCCGGCGGCGCGTACACGCTGAAGGCTGAAGCCGCCGGATTCCTGCCCTACTCGGCGCCGATTCAACTGCCCGTCGCAGCGGAGAGCCGGCTGGAGATTGCGCTCAAGGTGGCGCCAACCGTCCAGACCGTGGAGGTGACCGCCGACGCCTTGGTAGCAGAGACCACCAGCACGCAGTTGGGCGAGACGCTGGACCACCACAAGATCGAGGCGGCGCCGCTGAACGGGCGCAGCTTTACCGACCTGATGGCGGTGCAGCCCGGCATCGCGCCGCAGAACACCGCCCAGCCGGGCGCGGTGATCATGACCGGGGTAGCCTCGACGCCGCCCTCGGGCGACGCCAACCCCGGCAACCTTTCGATCAGCGGCCAGCGCGAGTCGTCGAACGGCTTTCGCGTGAACGGCAGCGACGTGGAGGAGGACGTGAACATGGGCACGTCGATCCTGCCCAACCTGGACTCGATCGAGAGCTTCCGCGTGCTGACGTCGAACTTCGACGCGGAGTTTGGCAACTCGAGCGGAGGGCAGGTGCTGGTGGTGACGCGGGCCGGCGAGGAGCGCGTGCACGGCTCGGCCTTCGAGTTTCTGCGCAACACGGCGCTGGACGCGCGGAACTACTTTTCGGGTGAGCGGGCGGCCTTCCGCCAGAACCAGTTTGGCGGCACGCTGGGCGGCGAGCCGCTCGACCGCGGCGTTGCGCTCTTTGCCGACTACCAGGGGACGCGGCTGACCGAAGGCATCGACACGGGCAACATCGCCGTGCCCTCGCTGGCCGAGCGCGTGGGTGTCTTTGCC
>JBAVMZ010000135.1:0-8652 GCA_049690595.1 Occallatibacter sp.
CACGGCGCGGCTTTCTGGACGGGCAGCAACGCGGCGCTGAATGCCGAGCCGTTCTCGCTTTCGGACGAGCCGGGGACGCAGCCGGCCAGCGGAACCAACCGCTTTGGGCTGACGCTGATGGGTGCGCCGTTTCTGCCCGGCTTGACCAAGCCGAGCGGCAAGGACACGGTCTTCCTGACGCTGAGCGGTCAGCGCAGCTCGAACCCGTTGAATGAGTATGCCGTGGTGCCCACCGATGCCGAGCGGGCCGGGGACTTTTCGGCCGTGGGCCAGCCGGCGATCTACGATCCGGAGACCGGGACGCAGTTCTCCTGGAACGGGAAGCCGAACGTGATTCCTCCGGCGCGGATTGCCGGCTCGCCGGCGCTGGCGCTTCTGAACTGCCCGAATGCCGCCCAGCCAGGCGCCAACTGCAAGCCGTTCTTCCCCGAGCCGAACCTGACGGGCGGAGCGAACGGCTACAACTATCACCTGCTGACCACGGCGCAGACCAACCAGACGCAGGCCGGGGCGCGGTATATGCGCAGCCTGGGCAAGAACGCGACGCTGGGCGGCTTTGGCCGTGGCGGCGGCGCGGGCGGCGGCCGGCGAGCGCAGCAGAACCAGGGACTGCGGCAGAGCATCAACGTCAACTACAACTGGAGCCGCTCGGCGTCGGACAGCGTGAACATCTTCCCGCAACTGGGCGGCAAGAGCTCGTCGGACGCGAACTCGGTGCAGGCCGGCTACACCATCGGCTATCACAAGCTGACCAACATCTTCAACGCGAGCTGGAACCGGTCGACCAGCCAGGCGACGAACTTCTTTACCAACGGCGAGGACGTGGCCACGCTCGAGGGGATTCGCGGGCCGGGCGGCGCGGCGCTGAACGCGAGCCCGCTGAACTACGGGCTGCCCAGCATCACGCTGGGGCAGTTGACAGGGTTGAGCGAACGGCAGCCGAGCTTCTCGGTGGCGCAGACGATCTCGCTCTCGGAGACGCTGAGCTGGATTCACGGCAAACACAATCTGCGCTTCGGCGGCGACTTGCGGAGGGTGCACCGCGACTTCCTGGGCGGGTCGAATGCGACCGGGACGTTCACCTTCAGTGGGCGCTTCACAGAGGACGCGGCGGGCAACGCTGGGACCGGCTCGGCGCTGGCCGACCTCCTGCTGGGGCTGCCGCAGGAGACGACGATTGCCTCGGCCGCGGGCAAGAGCTACCTGCGCCAGAACGTGGCCGACGCCTACGCGCAGGACGACTGGCGGCCGCGCGCGAACCTGACTGTGAACACCGGGCTGCGCTACGAGTTCTTTGCGCCGTACACGGAGAAGTACGGACGGCTGGCCTTTGTGGATACGAATGCGGCCGGCGGCTTTACCGGGCTGGACGAGGTGCAGGCCGGCGGCACGGGCAGGGCGGCCGGCTCGCTGCCCGGTTCGCTGCCCAGTTCTCTAATCTGGCCCTTCCGGCTGGCGTTTGCTCCGCGACTGGCCATGGCGCTGCGGCTGCCGAAGCAGACGGTGGTGCGCGGGGGCTACGGCGTGAACTACACGGTGGGCGCGTATGGGAGCTTTGCCTCGACGATGGCGCGGCAGCCGATGGTCCGCGATTTCGGCTTTGTGAACCAGCAAACGAACGTGGCCGCGAAGGCGGGCGAGTTGACGCTGGCCAATGGCTTTCCGAACGTGCCGGTGAGCGGGACGGTGGGAAGCCTGGCCGTGGAGCCGCACTACCGGCTGCCGTACGTGCAGGCTTGGAACGTGGACGTGCAAAAGACGCTGCGGTGGGGCGTGGTGCTGAACGTGGGTTACAACGGCTCGCGGGGGAGCCGGCTGGACATTGCCAGCGATCCGCGGGCGAGCGCGTCGAGCCCCGGCACCGACCCGGCAAACCTGGTCTTCACCTACGATCAGGCGGCGGCTTCTTCGCGCTTCCACGCGGGCACGGTGCGGGCGAACAAACGGCTGTCGAGCGGCATTGCGCTGGGCGTGAATTACCAGTATTCGCATTCGATCGACAACGCCGGGGCGCTGGGCGGGACCTCGACCGTGGTGGCCCAGAACTGGCAGGACTTGAAGGCGGAAGAAGGTAACTCGGCGACGGATCAAAGGCACCGTGCGAGCGGGACTTATCTCTACGAGTTACCTTTCGGCAAGGATAAGTTCTGGGTGACGAGCGGGAGTTGGTCGCACGTGCTGGAGGGCTTCTCGATCTCAGGCAGCTTCACCTTCGCCACGGGCACGCCGCTGACGCCGAGTTATCAGGCGGCGGCGAGCGACGTGGCGCACGGCACGGCGGGGACGCTGCGGCCGAATGCTGTGGCCGGCATGAGCCCGACGGCGGGCACGGGCTCGCTGAAGGAGTGGTTCAACGCGAAGGCTTACAGCCAGCCCGTGGCCGATGCCTACGGCAATGCCTTTGGCAACGTCTCGCGCAACTCGGTCATGGGGCCGGGGACGATTCAGAACAATATGACGCTGTCGAAGACCATGCAACTGGGCAATACGCGGAGCCTGGAGCTGCGGGCCACGGCGAACAACGCCTTCAACACGGTGCAGTATTCGGGCGTGGATACGAACCTGGCCTCGCCGACGGCGGGGCAGGTGACCTCGGCGGGGGCGATGCGGTCGTTCGAGTTTATGGCGAGGTTCCGGTTTTAGCGGAGTTAGTCGAGTTAGCGGGGTTGGCGGAGCTAGCGGAGTTGGCGGAGATAGCGATGGTATGAGAGTCAGCGCAGGCAGCAGCCCGTGCCAAGAATCGAATTGTGAAAGGGCACGACTTCAGTCGTGCCGCAAAGGCCCGATAAGAACCGACGGGCTTCAGCCCCTGAGGGATGTTGTTCAGCAATTCGGACTTTCCCAAAGGTTGTGGGCGGTGTTATCAGGGCTAGCCGGACTGGCAGCTCGTGGCAAGAATCGCATTGTGAAAGGGCACGACTTCAGTCGTGCCGCAGATGCTTGATAAGAACCGACGGGCTTCAGCCCGTACGTTAAGTCCAGCAGAATGAAGCGGGCTTTAGCCCCCGAGGGAATGGGATGCCCGTTTTTCAGAGTTTCCTTAGCGTAGCCAGCAGCTCGTGGTGAGAATCGCATTGTGAACGGGCACGACTTCAGTCGTGCCGCAAAGGCCTGGCAAGAACCGACGGGCTTTAGCCCCTGAGGGACAGTTTCCTGAGGGGTGACGCTTGTTTCAACCCGGTCAAAGAGGGCCGCATCTCCGCCAGGCCACACTGGCGGAGTTATCGAGTCGGACAGTCAGCGGGCGAGGGCAAATGAGAGTCTATCTGCGGAGGATGGGGGCGGGGATGGCGCTGGCGGGGCTGCTGACGTACGGTGCGCCGGCACAGGAGCCGGCTGCGGCGCCGCAGGGCGGCTTTGTGCTCAAGGTGAACGACGACCTGGTGCTGACCAACGTGGTCGCGCGCGACGCGAAGACCAGCGAACTGGTGCGCGGGCTGAAGCAGGGCGACTTCTCCGTCTACGAGAACGGGAAACAGCAGCAGATCTCGACATTCGATTCCGAGAGCGTGGACCAGGCGGCGCCGTTGAAGGAAGCGACGGTGAGCGGGCTGGCGGCGGGGGGCAAGGGGGCCGTGGTGGCGCGGCCTGAGGAGCTGCGCAATCATCGGCTGATCGTGATGTTCTTCGACCTGACCTCAATGCGGCCCGAAGACCTGGACCGGGCTGTGCTGGCGGCGCAGGAGTTTCTGAAGACGAAGATGCAGGCCGCCGACCTGGTGGCGCTGATCTCGCTCGGCGACACGCTGAAGGTGGACCAGGACTTCACCGCCGACCGCAAGGCGCTGGTCCGCGAGGTGGGCGCGTACAACGGCACCGAGGGGCAGGGCTACCAGCCGGGCGCGACGGCGAATACGAACCAGGTGGAAGACGCGACCGGTTACACGCCGGACGAGAGCGAGTACAACGACCTGAACACGGACCGCGAGTTGTTTGCATTGCGGGCGGTGGCGCGGTCGCTTGAAAAGATCACAGAGAAGAAGTCGCTGCTTTATTTCTCGGGCGGCATCTCGCGCGACGGGATCGAGAACCAGGCGTCGTTGCGCGCGGCCACCAACGCGGCGGTGCGCGCCAACCTGGCCATCTACAGCGTGGACACGCGCGGCTTGCAGGCCGTGGGTCCGCTGGGAGACGCCTCGACCGGGAGCCTGCGCGGCACCGGCGCCTTCGGCGGCGGGGCGCTCACGAACAACATGAACGCAAACTTCGCTTCGCAGGAGGTGATGGCGACGCTGAGCACGGAGACGGGCGGCAAGGCCTTCCTGGACTCGAACGACTTTGCCCCGGCCTTTGCGCAGGTCCAGCGCGACACCTCGGCCTACTACGCGATCGGCTTCCGCTCGTCGAACCCGGCGCGCGACGGCCGCTACCGCAAGCTGACGGTGAAGGTGAACCGGCCGGGGGTGAAGCTGGAGTATCGCGCGGGGTATTACGCGCCGGCGGACTTTGCCCACTCCGGCCGCGAGGACCGCGAGCGGGAACTCGACGAACAACTGGCCAGCGATTTGCCGGCCACCGAGATGGCGCTGTATCTCGACGCCTTCTACTTCCGGCTGGACGAGAACCGCTTCTACGTGCCGGTCTCGCTGGTGGTGCCGGGCTCGCAGATTCCGTTTGTGAAGGGTGGCGACAAGGACAAGGCGACGCTGGACATTATCGGCCAGGTGATCGACGAGGCGAAGCGGCCGATCGGGCAGGCGCGGGAGACGGTGAAGCTGAACCTGGATGCAGGGGAGCAGGCGCGGCAGCGGACGATCCAGTACACCACCAGCTTCAACCTGCCGCCGGGGCGCTACCGGCTGAAGTTCGTGGTGCGGGAGAACCAGACCGGGCGGATGGGCTCCTTCGAGGCCGAGATCGCGCTGCCGGAGATGAGGCGGGCGCCGCTGAAGATGAGCTCGGTGCTCCTGGCCGCCGAGCGCCAGCCGAGCAAGCGCGCGACGCCCCTGGTGCGAGGCGGCCAGGAGTACGTGCCGAACATCAGTCACGTCTTCCGCCAGGACCAGCGGCTGTATCTGCTCTACGAGATTTACCAGCCGGCGCGGCGGAAGGCGGCCGAGGGCCAGCCGCGGCCGGCCAAGGGGCAGGTGAGCGTGATCAGCTCGCTGGAGCTGCTGGAGGGCGCGACGAAGGTCTACGAGACGCCGCTGGCCGAGGCGCAGGCGGTGAACGTGGAGGGGCGCGACGCGGTGGCCGTGGAGCTGGAGGTGCCGCTCAGCGGGCTCAAACCGGGCGCGTACGTCTGCCAGTTGAACGTGGTGGACGACGTGGCGGGCAGCTTTGCCTTTCCCCGATTTGCTATCCTGGTGCGCGGGGCGGCGCCGGGGCACTGAGGCGGTTCTGTCGAAGCCCCTGAGTTTTGGCTCCCATTCCGTCGGGGGCTAAGAACACCCCGGAAGAGCTCGACCAATCGAACGAAGGGTGCTCGGGCGCGACTTTTCGGGCTCCGGAGAGACTCCGACGGAATGGCGGAAACCCCGAAAACCATCCCGTAGGGGCCAAAGTCAGACAGAGTCTATTGGCTTTGTCGGCACGATAGAAGTCGTGCTCTGACCCTTTGCGCCCTCGATACTCTACCCTTCGTGTTCTCGATACTTGACCCTCCGTGTCTCTCATTACTTGATACCTCGCGCAATCGAAACCTGACCCTTCGTGCCTCCGATACCGGGTACTTCATTTCCTCGATACTTGGCGCTCCGTGTCCTCGATACCTGCCCTTTCGTAATCTCGGTGCCGGAAACTCCGTCCCTCGATACTTGACCCTTTGTGCTCTCGATACCTGACCCTTCGTGCCCCTCGATTCGAGTTCCTTTGGTGGCCTGTAATGCCTGTACCTTCGGTCTGCTGATTCTTCCTGATGTTTCCCAAGGCGCGGCTGGCTGTTCATCGTGCCAACGCAACCGGCTGCCGGAAATCCACCTGAGTGTGCCCGATTTGCCTGAACGCGGCGGCGTCTGAGCGCGTATCCTCTCTTGCCGTGGAGGGAATCATGCGCCGCTGGGTCTTTCGCGTTCTTGGCTCTCTGGTTGCCGTTCTGCTTGTCTTCGTCTCAGTCGTCTGGGTGCTCCAGATCTATCCGCGCCGGGTGGCGCATCCGGCGCTGAAGCTGGCCACGGGGACCCTGGTGCTGGAGCATGTGCGCATTCTGGTCTCGCCGGAGGCGCCGCCGATCGAGGACGGCACGGTGGTGGTGCGCGACGGGCGGATCGCCGCGGTGGGCCGGGGGGTCGAGATCCCCGCCGGAGCCGAGCGCCTCAACTGCGACCACTGCACGGTGGCGGCCGGATTCTGGAACGCGCACGTGCACTTTACCCAGCCGCGCTGGGCCGGCGCCGAGTGGAAGCGGGCGACGGATCTGAACGCGGGGCTGGCCGACATGCTGCTGAGCCGGGGCTTCACGACGGTGGTCGACCTGGGCTCGAACCCGGCCGACACGCTGGCGCTGCGGCGGCGGATCGAGGCGGGCGAGCTGGCCGGGCCGTACATTTACTCGGCGCTGGCGGCGCTTTACCCGCCGAGGGGAGTGCCTTATTATCTGCGTGAGACGCTGCCGGGGTGGCTGGTGGCGATGATGCCGCAGCCGGGGACGCCGGAGGAGGCGCGGCGGCTGGTGCGGCGCAACCTGAAAGACGGCGCGGACGTGACCAAGCTCTTCACCGGCTCGTGGGTGGAGCGGGGGCACGTGCTGCCAATGCCGGAGAATATTGCGGCGGCGGCGGTGGAGACAAGCCACCAGAACGGCGCCCTGGTCTTCGCGCATCCATCCGACATGGCCGGGACACGTGTCGCCATCGACTCCGGCGTGGACGTGCTGGCGCACGCGGCCAACCGGACTGAGGGCGTGGACCAGACGCTGCTGGCCATGGCCGTGCGGCGAAAGATGGCCATGACTCCCACTCTCAAGATGTTCGCAACCACCGTCTCGGACCGGCCAGAGTATCTTGACCCCATCTACTCCCAGGTGCGCCAGTTCCACGAGCTGGGCGGGCAACTGCTCTTCGGCACCGACGTCGGCTACATGACCGACTACTCGACGGAAGGGGAATTCGAGGCACTGGGCGAGTGCGGGCTGGGCTGGCGGGATGTCCTGGCGATGCTGACGACCAACCCGGCGGCGCAGATGGGCGCCCTGGCCGCAAAAGGAACCGTGGAGCCGGGCAAGCTGGCCGACCTGACAGTGCTCGACGCCGACCCGGCCGCGAGCCTTGAGAACTTCGCGCGGGTCAAGATGACGATCCGCTCCGGGCGGGTGGTGTGGCAGCGGTAGATGGAATGGGGAACCGGAGTGAGCGAAACAGTCATCGAGACCGGACGGCTGATTCTGCGGCGATGGCGGGCCGAGGACCGCGAGCCCTTTGCGCGGATGAACCGCGACGCGCGGGTGATGGAGCACTATCCTGCGTTGCTGACGCGCGCGGAGAGCGACGCCGTCGTTGATCGGATCGAGGCGAATCTGGAGACGCGGGGCTTCGGGTTGTGGGCCGCGGAGCTCCGGGCGAGCGGGGAGTTCATCGGCTATGTCGGGCTGGCCGTGCCGCGCTTCGAAGCGCATTTTACGCCGTGCGTGGAAGTTGGTTGGCGGCTCGCGGCCGCGCACTGGGGCATGGGACTGGCCACCGAGGGAGCGCGCGCGGCGTTGGGGTACGCGTTTACCGAGCTGGCTCTGCCGGATGTGGTTTCGTTCACGGTCCCGGCCAATCTGCGCTCGCGTCGGGTGATGGAAAAGCTGGGCATGACCCGCGACGCCGGCGAGGACTTCGACCATCCGCTGCTGCCCGCGGGGCATCCGCTGCGGCGGCATGTGCTGTACCGGCTGGGCCGCGATCGCTGGATGCCTTGACCCGGTGTGCGCGCCTTCCGTATGCTGCGATGGTTTCGGCGCGGAGCGGCTTGGGTGGGCTGAAGCCGTGCCCTTTCAAAACCTGACTTTCACCACGGGCTGCTAGGCCCCTGGGAAGACGAGAAGCTCGATGAATCGCTGCGCTCAGAGAACGTTGGGATGGCTGTCGATGGCGCTTCTCTGCGCGTTCGCTGCCGCCCAGCAGCCCCCGGCGCTCAACAGCTCGGGCCAGATCGCCGTGGACGGGCGGCCAGTGCGCTACCTGATCCGGCGGCTGCCGGTCAGCTCGTTTCCCGAGCTGCCGGAGAGGCTGCAGGAGCTGCTTAACCGGCGCGGCTGCCTCATTCCGCAGAGCTACGAGGCGCACCACCCGGAGAACGTGATTCACGCCAGCCTGGAGCGTGCGGGCTCGGTGGACTGGGCCGTGCTCTGCTCGGTGGACGGGCAGGTCTCGCTGCTGGTTTCCTTTGCCAGCGATCCGGGCGTGCTGGTCTCGCTGGCCACGGCGCCGGAGACTGGCCGCCTGCAGGCGCACGATGCGAGCGGCGTGCTCGGCTTCAACTGGGGCATCGACCCGGCGACCCCGGCGCAGGTGCGCCAGATGCAGGCGGGGCTGCGCCCGCGGCCGGCGCCGCTGGACCACGACGCGCTGGCCGACTCGACCGTGGAGCGCCGCACCGTCTACCGCTTCTACACCCGCAACGCCTGGACCGTGCTGGCGGTCCCGGAGTAACCCGGCAGCAACAGAACCCGAGGAGCCCTGAGCCATGCGGGAAGCCGTCATCGTCGGCGCCGTTCGCACGCCTGTGGGC